>CAMOZG010000195.1 GCA_946630825.1 uncultured Lachnospiraceae bacterium | reverse complement strand
GGCGGCTTATTTTGTATACTTTTAAGTGGTTTTTAACTATATATTGTGCTATAATCAATCTGTTGGTATATTTTAAAACTATTTCCATTCCTGAGGTACCGTTTATCATGAGCAGTTATTCGGAATTGCTGGTCAGTGGAAAAAATAAATACAAAAGCCTTATCTTCGACTTCTCGGGAGTGGATAATGTGGGTCAATACTATGAGAATTACCGTATCCCACAGGAAGAGAGGATGATGGTGTATGCCTATAGCAGCCAGTATTCCGGCTTTTCTTTAGAGGGCAGCGGTACCATCATTACTGACCGTGCCATCTATATCGACCCATCCAAAAAGGAATGGGCACAGACCAACCGGATCCCGTTGTCGGATATCTGTCACTTTGTTGTATTCCAGGAGGACAGCTCTGATTCCGTGTCCCTTATCGGAATGGAGAGAGAATGCAGGATATTCGGACGCACTGTGGCTCCCCGGGATACCACCGGTACGGAGCTTGTTGAACTTCTTAGATCACTCCAGAAAAATATTACCAATATGAATATGGCGGAGCGTCACGCCTATGAGCTGACCGTTGGCTGGATGCTGGATCTCATCAGAAAAAGTCTCCATGAAAACGGCATGCTTACGGACAGGGATAAAAAGCTTCTTGACATAGCCGGTGAGCTGCCTGCTTTTTTCAAGGAGATCGCTTTTCTTCGTGCTGAGAATATTTACCGTTCATGTGATGAGGCGGCTTATATGGCTTACGTGGACAGTCTGAAAGGAAGTCTGGATGAGGATACGAGACGCCTTTTGGACCGGCCCGGTGAGCTTTTCTTTTTATCCTTTATAGAGGATATATCGGATGCTTCCAGATTTTATATGACAAAGGATCTTATCGCCCCTTACCTTAATCTGAAAAAAAAGGAGCGGCTGACCTTAGAACAGTGCCTGATCTTAAGTTTTTTGTGTATCAGACTTGAGGATACGGACTATGCCAAAAAGCTTATGGATATGATAGGACCTGATCTGCCGCCGGAGGAATACTGGAAGCTTCGGTGCTTTAATGCCAGATTTTTAAAGGAAAAGCTTTCCTTAGTCTATGAAAAGATGGAGAGGGGGACTGCCCTTTCAGGGTCGGAACTTTTCTGGGAGGACGATCTTGGACTGACCCCCCTTCATTATGCGTTGATACTAAGACAGGAGGATGCGGTACTTAAGATACTTCATGAGCGGGACTGGAGAAACTGGGAGAGCCCCTTTAAGGGCAACAGGCTGGTGGATGCAGTTTACGATTTTGTTTTTCTGGCTTCGGTTTTGTATGATGATGAGGAACTGATCCGGGCGGTGTATTCATATACCACCAAGGAGGCGGCGCCCATACACAGAGCCATTAAGAAGATGGATTCCATGATATTTATTCAAAGGACCCTTCTTCGGGATCATCCCGAATCAGCCATGGTATACGCACAAAAGGAGGCGGAGTACCAGGATATGAGAGGGGAGATGGTGGAGGAGCTTTTGGCTCTTTCCAAAAAGAGATGTGCCGAGTCCAGAAAGATAGCCGCAATGATAATCGAGGCGGAGCATCCCTATGCCAAACACATCCTGCATATGTATCTGGATCGTGACTCCATTTACCGGTCCATAGCAGATACCATATCGGACTACAGATTATATAAGTACAAGGATCACTATTTTGTGACCTCGGTGGATGAGGAGCTGGATCTGTCCTTTTACGAGTGGCGCGGCGGAGTTATGGGAGACCATGACATAAAAAGAGCCGACAGCTTTTTATCCGCTTCAGGTCGTGGGGCAGAGGACAGAAGCTTTTACGACGGCGACACCTACGAAAATCCTGATGTGTCGGCTGCCAGGGAGGAAAACCGCAGAAAAGAGGAGCAGAGGCGAAAAGACAGGGAAGATAAGGCGGATCCTTCGGTCATGCCCACAGGCAGCGGATGGTTTTCAGAAGAAGCCCGCCATGATCTTTCCGTACTTAAAAAGGAGTACAGGCAACTGGTCAAGACATATCATCCTGATGTTTCCGACAACAGGAGATCCACGGTGATAATCCAGCAGATCATGACGGAGAGGGCAATGATATTGGAAAAAATGTAGTGTTCCAAAAGCATTAGGGGGGAAGCTATGATAGTAGGAAGTGATGGCAGCAGATACAGCCGGATAATGAAGGATCTGCACTATGTGATAGGCGGACATTCCGGAATGATAAGGGATTTTTACGGCAAGCTCTATGACAACAATAAGTTTTTGGGTGACTTTGTGGATGGAGGGATCTTTCTGCCGGACTGCACATGGATTAAAAAAGATGGAAGCCTGATATTTACAAGAGTATTTGATTATGAGCTTAAGGACGACACGTTGATCAGTCCTGCTAAGATATGGTTTGACGTGGAGGATGACTGGGATGCCATGAGGATAGTGCTTAAGGATGTTAGCGACAACTTTTAACTATTCAGCACCAAGGATATAAAATGCAATTTCATTAGGGATGCTTGCATTCCTAATGGAAGTTCATTTTATATCC
>CAMOZG010000194.1 GCA_946630825.1 uncultured Lachnospiraceae bacterium | reverse complement strand
TAAATATTTTATTCCACACATATCCCTGATATACCCGGGTGTCAAACAACCGGCAGAGCATTTCCTTTCGGGAAAACCTGAGAGGCTCTGCATTACAGGTCTTTATGAGCTTTTCCCCCTCAGGTGAAACCTCTTTTATGTCATACCCGCAACCTGCCATTATAACATCAAGGCGGCTTTCCATGGCATCCACCAAATCCTGTACATAATTGGGCTCTATGTGATCATCCCCGTCGGAAAAAATAACATATTCCCCTTTGGCTTTTTTCAGACCTATATTTCTGGCTTCCGAGGCACTGCCGCCTCCGGTCTCAACTATCACCTCAAGGTTTTTATAGGTCTGGCGATCCAGATCCTCTAAGGTCTCTTCAAGATATTTATTTTTCTCCTTCACCGGTATGATGACCGATACCATTTTTTCGCTCATGATAGTGAGTATAGCATAGATGACCGAAGAAAATCCATATGACAATAAAAAAACAGTCACCAAATATCGGTAACTGTTTTTTACAGTTTTATAGAAATCGCTTTTCAGATACTTCTACATAATTCCACAACTCAGTCATTTTCCACCATCAATCGTAAAGAAATTGATCTCATCATTTAATTTGACTGCCAGTGCTTTAAGATCAGTAGCTGCATCTCCTATGACCTCGAATGTAGCATTAAGCTCCTGCATGGATGCGTTTGTCTGTTCTGTTGATGCTGCATTTTCCTCGGATACCGCAGAAAGATCAGCTATAATAGAATTAAGCCTGTCCTTACTCTCATTAAGCAGCATAATCTTTTCATGTATCATACGGGCAGCATCATCTACACTGTGGACGTTCTCCACCATCCCGTCCATATCACCCTTTGTTGAACCAAGCTGCTCATTTTGTGCGTTTAATCCATCATTTAGTTTATCAATGATATCTATACTCTTGGCAGACTCCGACACCAGATTATCTACTATCTGCCTTATGGATACCGCTGCATCTCCTGACTGATCCGCAAGTGATCCAATCTCTGTAGCCACCACGGCAAAGCCTTTTCCTGCCTCACCTGCCCGAGCCGCCTCAATGGAAGCATTCAGTGCCAAAAGGTTTGTCTGACCCGAAATGTCATTTATAACATTCGAAGCATCCGCAATCTCCTTAACCGCATCATTTGTAGCTCGAATCTGTGCATCAATGAGCTTCATTGACTCCATAACCTGTGCATTCTGTTCCAAAGCCTTATCTAAAGCCTCTACTGTACGATTGCTGGCCTCCATCATTTCTGCGGATGCAGATGACAGATCATCCACAGAAGTGGTAATGCCATCTATATTATCTCCCATCTCCCCCGTGTTGCTCGCACTGTCCTGTACACTTTCCGCCTGAGAGACCGCCCCCTTCGAGATATCATCTACCGCTTCCGTAACCTGAGAAGATGCAGCCGTAGCCTGATCCGCTGAATCAGAAAGCTCATTACCGCTCTTTGTAACCTCTCCTGACAGGTTAAGTGTAGCAGATATGACCTCCTTAAGCTTTTCCCGTAATGCTTTAAGGTTTATAGCAATAACCCCTAATTCATCCCTTCTGGCAAGGGTTTTTTCAGTAAACATAAATGTCAGATTACCATGTGACAATTCCTGAAGACCGGATACTATATCATTTATAGCCTCATCTGATTTTTTCATCACGAGAAAACCTAATGCTACAATGACCAGAAGTATTACCACTGCAATTATGATCATCACTGCCACTACCCGGTTAATATGTGATGTGATAGCCTCTGACCTTTTACCGGTGAAAGCCATACCTACTATGGATCCGTCTGTATTTTTCATAGGGGTGTAAAATCCATAGAATTTCTCACCGCCTATATCTATATTCTCAGCAAGATAATCCTGCCCTTTATTCACAACAGCTTCATTCACCTCATCAGACACATCCTTACCTTCCATTGTATTTCCATTCTCATCAGTAAGTGTGGATATGACCCGAGTCTTGCCATAACAAATTGTATATTCAAGCCCGGTTTCCGCTTCCAGTTCATCAAGCTGTTTTCTTGATTCTTCGTAAACTTCCACTCCTCCTTTTTTAAGGATACCATCTGTAAACTCCCAATCCCCATCCCATTCATTTGTAAACTCGTTTTGCATCTGAACCGCAGCCGTATGTAGTTCCTCCTCATAAGAACTCACATATGCCTCGCTGATACTTCTGACACCAAAAATCACCAGTATAAGCGCCAGCACTGCCGCAGCAGCCACTGAAATCACTATGATGTTACCTACCAGCTTTCTGTTTCTTTTGATTCCGTCGTCCATTTCTATCCTCCTTCTATTGCTTTATTCTTTGCTATAATATTTTATGATAATCCAAACGACCTGACTTATCAATCCTGTTAATAACATTTGATTCTGATATTGTAAAAACGAGATTTATAGTCTAATATAAGATGTAGTAAACGCAAAAAGTTTGAAAAACTTACTTTTTCTGTAAGTGGGGGGAGTTTATTCCTATGAAAAAAGTTGATTACGAAATAATACCCATACCCACA
>CAMOZG010000193.1 GCA_946630825.1 uncultured Lachnospiraceae bacterium | reverse complement strand
CCTGTCATAAGGAGAGATGGATATGTCAGATACTAACATAATTGACACACAGGCTCAGAATAAAGACGGACAGACCAAGTGTCCCAAATGCGGAGCCACTGATATCAGCTTGAATGCAGCCACCGGCGAGCTCAGATGTAATTTCTGCAGGTTTACATTCCAGGCGGAAGCCTTGGAAGAGATGAAAGAAGGCGTTGGTGATCTGCAGGGAGAGCAGGTAGGAGCCGGGGCAGCGGACATAGACAATAATGCCGATACCACAGTGACCTTAAAATGTACAAGCTGCGGAGCCGAGGTTGTGGTGGATCTGAGCGAAAGCTCCCAGGCAAGATGTCACTGGTGCCGCAATATGCTTTCAGTTAATTCAAAGGTGCCAAACGGTATGGTGCCGGATACCATCCTTCCCTTTAAGATGAAAAAGGATGAGGCAAGGCAGCGCATAGAGGACTATGTGGGTCAGCGGAAATTTTTTGCCAATAAAAAGTTTCAGTCGGAGTTTTCCACGGAAAATATCATGGGAGTTTACTTCCCCTACATGCTGGTGGATATGAAGGGACACGCCGATTTTTCCGGAGTGGGAGAGATCGAAAAGGGCTCCTATACCAGATCCCGGGGAGATGATGACAAGGAAACTGTATACAAGGTGGAAAGCTACAGTGTGGCACGGACAGGTGATGTGGAGATCGACGATCTGGCTGTGGAGTCAAGCGCCAGACGTGCAGGAGCCGGGACCGAAAATGAGACCAACAATATCATCAATGCGATCCTGCCCTTTGATACGGAAAACTGCGTAAAATACGACTCCAACTATCTGAAGGGCTTTACCTCTGAAAAAAGAGATGTAAATAAGGGAGATCTCCGGAATATAGTGGATTCCCAGGAAAGAGAGGCTATCAAGTTTGCCTTTAACGACACCGCAAAGGAATACGACCGCGGTATCAGATGGGACAAAATGGACATTAAAAAAGAGGGAGAAAAATGGATGGCAGCATACCTGCCCGTATGGCTTTACAGCTATGTGGAAAATCCCGGGACTCCCAAACAGCTCACCCACTATGTGGCTGTCAATGCCCGTACATCCGAGACTATCGGAAGTGTCCCCATCAATAAATCCAGGATGACATCTATTTCCGTGGGTATCGGTGCTCTGGTGACATTGGCAGGGCTTCTGACTATTTTTGATGTCAAAGAATTCGGCGAGCTTATTGTAGCTTTAGGGCTTGGATTTGTGGTGGGATTTTTCTTCTTTACCGCCAACTACAGCAAATACAGAAATACGGGAGCCAGACATCATTTTGAGACGGAGACAAAGATCAAGCTTTCCAATGTGACAAAAGAGGATTCCTTCAGACGGAAGTTTGAGACCACAGACAGCAGCATGGATGATGCCAACAATCTGAGTGTGGCTGTGGAAAAGCTGCAAAAGGAATGATGAATATTTTTTGATAATAAATTTCATATTTTGCGCTAAAATTATGACAAAATGAATAAAAATGAAATTTTTGTAAATAAAAATTTCAAAAATCACTTGACTGATTTAGTGTGATAAAGTATAATCAAACCCGGTTGCTGAAGTGGTGACCGGGTTTTTTAGTATATTTTATTCGGAAGGAGCGCAGACATGGCATTTAAGAGCAGTTATCTACAGAGAGTCTATGACGGACTCGCAGAGAGAAACGCAGAGCAGAAGGAATTTCTGCAGGCAGCCTACGAGGTCTTGGAGTCCTTGGAGCCGGTGGTGGAGCAGAATCCAAAGCTGGAGGAAGAGGGCATCATTGAAAGGATCGTAGAGCCTGAGAGGATCATTATGTTCAGGGTCTCATGGGTCGACGATAATGGCAAGGTTCAGGTAAACCGTGGATACAGAGTACAGTTCAACTCAGCTATCGGACCTTACAAGGGAGGACTTAGACTTCACCCTTCAGTAAACCTGTCTGTGATCAAGTTTTTAGGCTTTGAGCAGATATTCAAAAATTCCCTTACCGGACTTCCTATCGGAGGCGGAAAGGGCGGAAGCGACTTTGATCCCAAGGGCAAGAGTGACCGTGAGATCATGAGATTCTGCCAGAGCTTTATGACAGAACTTTCAAAGCATATCGGAGCTGATACCGACGTTCCTGCCGGTGATATCGGAGTAGGTGGACGTGAGATCGGTTATATGTACGGTCAGTACAAGAGACTCAGGAATGAGTTTACCGGAGTTCTGACAGGAAAGGGTCTGACCTACGGCGGATCTTTGGCACGTACAGAGGCTACAGGTTACGGCCTTTGCTACTACACAGAGGAGATGCTTAACTGCATGAAAAATGACAGCTTCAAGGGTAAGACAGTGGTTATCTCCGGTTCCGGTAATGTGGCAATCTACGCAAACCAGAAGGCTACCCAGCTCGGAGGCAAGGTAGTTGCCATGTCAGATTCCAACGGATACATCTATGATCCTGAGGGGATCAATCTGGATGTGGTAAAGCAGATCAAGGAAGTTGAGAGGGGACGCATTAAGGAATATGCTGACCGTGTGCCCGGTTCTACCTATACAGAGGGCTGCAGAGGGATCTGGTCCATAAAGTGTGATATTGCACTTCCCTGTGCTACTCAGAACGAATTGGACGAAGAGGGCGCAAAGGCTCTTATCGCAAATGGTGTAATGGCTGTTGCCGAGGGTGCTAACATGCCTTCTACTCCCGAAGCA
>CAMOZG010000192.1 GCA_946630825.1 uncultured Lachnospiraceae bacterium | reverse complement strand
TAAGATTTTCCGCTTGCAATTTGTATCGGAATGTGATATAGTTTGTAGGCTTGTTTAAAAGCAGAGCTTATAATCCTGGAATCAGGACGTCGGCATACACCTTATCGACGATCGCTGCCGGGGTTATGTGTACAGATATTTTAGAAAGAGGTGAATTTATGAAACAGGGTATACATCCGGATTATTATCAGGCTACCGTTACCTGCAACTGCGGCAATACTTTTGTGACAGGTTCCACCAAGGAGAATATCCATGTGGAGATCTGCTCTAAGTGCCATCCCTTTTACACCGGTCAGCAGAAGGCTGCACAGGCAAGGGGTCGTATCGACAAGTTCAACAAGAAATACGGTATCAAGCAGGAAGCTTAGATTTACGGACAGATTTAAGGGAGCCGAAGCATACATTTGCTTTGGCTTCTTTTTCTATTCTTTGAGGAGATATTATGAAGTTTTCAGGGATTGGCGGACAGGCAGTCATGGAGGGCGTGATGATGCGCAATGGCAGAGATTATGCCACGGCTGTGAGGCTGCCTGACGGAAGTGTTCATGTGGAAAAAAGACAGACTAAAATTGACGGAAGCAGGATAAATAAGATCCCTTTAGTAAGGGGAGTTTTTTCCTTTGCTTATTCTTTGTATCTGGGACTTTCCACTCTGATGTATTCGGCTTCCTTTTTTGAAGAGGAGGAGCCTGCCGATAAAAAGGGTGAAAAAAATGACAGCCTGGAAATGGCAGGAATACTGGTGCTGTCCTTTATCCTGGCAATGGGACTTTTTATGGCGCTGCCCTTTTATGCCTCCAGATTGTTTTCCATGTGGACGGATTCTCCCAGGATCCTGGCGCTTTTGGAGGGGATAATTCGAATACTGATATTTCTGGCATATGTATGGTTTATAGGAAAAACAGAGGATATCAAAAGAGTGTTCATGTATCACGGTGCGGAGCACAAATGCATCAACTGTATCGAGCATGGATATGAGCTTACGGTGGAAAATGTGAGAAAAAGCTCCAGAGCCCATAAGCGGTGCGGAACCAGCTTTCTTTTCATAGTGCTGCTTATCAGCGTATTTGTATTTATGTTTATAAAAAGCGACTCCAGACTGATGCAGCTTGGACTTCGGATTCTTTTGATCCCTGCCATAGCGGCGGTGTCCTATGAGTTTATCCGGCTGGCAGGCAGAAGTGAAAATGTCTGCGTAAACATCCTAAGCAAGCCGGGGCTGGCACTCCAGAGCATGACCACAAGAGAGCCTGATGATGATATGATAGAGGTTGGGATCGCAGCAGTGGAGGCGGTGTTTGACTGGCGGAGCTTTTTAAATGACAGAGGTGGGACGGATGACCATAGCTGAAGCTGTTTTGGAGGGAACAAAAAAGCTTGAAATGGCGCAGGTGCCGGATGCCTCCTATGATGCCGGGGTCTTGATGGAGCATCTTTTGTCAATGACAAGGACAAGGCTTTTGGCAGAGCAGAACCTGAATCTTTCCGCCGAAAAAAAAGCTGAATACGAAAATATGATAGAAAAAAGAGCAGACAGGATCCCGCTGCAGCACATTACCCACGAGCAGGAGTTTATGGGACTTAAGCTCTATGTGGATGAGAGGGTGCTGTGTCCCAGACTTGACACCGAGGTTTTAGCCATAGAGGTGCAGAAGGTGGTGGACGGCATATACAGGGCAGGAGGGCTTTTGCCCATGCCTGAAAATGTGATCCCTCTAAGACATGACATTCATCACGATATGAGGGTGGAGGTCTTGGATCTGTGTACCGGCTCTGGCTGCGTAGCCATAAGTCTGGCGGATCATGGCAGGCGGCGGGGTTATAATCTTGGGGTCTTTGCAGTGGACAAATCCCCGGATGCCTTAGAGGTGGCTAAAAAAAATGCTTTGGATAACGGAGTGGAGATCGGCTTTTTTTCAGGGGATCTCTTTGAGCCCATAGGAGACCGGAAATATCATGTGATCACCGCCAACCCTCCATATATAGCCAGCAAATATCTGCCGGAGCTTATGCCGGAGGTACGGGATCACGAGCCTGCCATGGCATTGGACGGCGGCGAGGACGGGCTTTTTTACTACAGAAAGATCACTGCCGAAGCAAGGTCGCATCTGTATCCGGAGGGATATCTTATGTATGAGATAGGCTTTGATCAGGGAGAGCAGGTAAGGGATATTATGACAGGCGAAGGCTTTAAGGACGTAAAAGTGCTTAAGGATCTTGCCGGAGATGACAGAGTGGTAGTGGGACGGATGGTGCCGGTGCCCGGAAAGGATTAGTTATGTACGATAAATTAGAAGACATTCTCCTGCACTATCAGGAGATAATGAATATGCTGAGTGAGCCGGGGATCGCTGACGATTCCAAAAGGTTTACAAAGCTTATGAAAGAACAGGCGGAGCTTTCTCCCATAGTGGAGGAATACCAGCGCTACAAGGATTGTAATAAAAGCATTGAGGATTCCCTGGCAATTTTGGATGAGGAAAGCGATGAGGAAATGAGGGAACTGGCAAAGGAGGAGCTTAACGACAGCAAGGCTGCCATTGTAAGCATAGAAGAGCATTTGAGAGTGCTGCTTTTGCCCAAGGATCCCAATGATGACAAAAACGTTGTGATGGAGATCAGAGCCGGAGCCGGTGGCGACGAGGCGACTTTATTTGCCGCAGAGATCTACCGGATGTATGTACACTATGCCGAGGGCAGAGGCTGGAAGGGGGATCTTATAAATTCCGAGGAGACCGGCATAGGGG
>CAMOZG010000191.1 GCA_946630825.1 uncultured Lachnospiraceae bacterium | reverse complement strand
TTCAGAGTCCATCCCGAATACGCTACGCTCCATAGTTCTGAATATATCATACTACAAAATCTGCAACAAAACTGCAACGGCGCTAACTCACTATTCCTCCCGTTTTCCCACATAGACCTCTTTCCCTCGGCAGTCCGGGAAAAGCTTGGCAGTCAAAGCTGCTACGGATTCATTTCGCCTGCCTATGATCACCTTAGTGTCCGGGGGATAGAGCTCTAAAGCCTTTCTGGCAGAATAGATCATCATCAGGGGCAGGTTCTTTTTGTATTCCGGTCCAAAGGCGGAAAAGAGTACCACCTGAAGCAGATCATCCCCCAGCTTTTTCACCAAAAGCATGCCATCCACCTTTCCGTCTGCTACGGAACAGGCAGAGACATCCCCCTCAAACTGCTCCTTTGGCAGATATGGGAGATCCTCTAAAGCTCCTCCATGACCTTTGAAATAGCAGGTCTTTATCATTGTCCGATACTGGGTCACGGAGATCACATCCAAAGAAACTATGTAATTGGGGATCCGCATTTTATTTATTCCCGGAATGGCACCGATCCGATCCATCCCAAGGGAAAGCTTTTGGCTCTCGGTCTTTTCCACCGAAAAACCCACATCCTCTAAAACCTCTGCCAGATCCTCTTCCTCTGTCTCGATCCGGGTCAGCTTTATATCCTCATCCGAAAGGGCAAAATCGTATTCGTCAAAAAGCTCCATGGCGGTATCGGGATCAGGACTTATAAATCGGATCTCACTTTCCGTGTCCCTTTCACTCTCTGAATTTTTCAGCTCATATACCATGGCGCCCACAGGGGTCTCATCATCATCCAAAAGACCTTTGCCCCGGAAAAACTCCCGCTTCATGTCCTCGCAGAGACTCTCTCCCATCAGGGATTCAAAATCCCGGGCGTTTTCTTCTGTAATTTCTACACTATTCATGCTAATACCTTACAGCAGGCAGAGAGCCTGTACAATACGCTCATCCAGATCCATAAATCTGATCCCTCCCAAAAGTTCAGCCGTAAAGCCCAAAAGCTTCAGGTTTTCCGCTATGAAGGTGATCTTATGGTCTGTGGCATTTTCGTTACTTCTGGTGACCTTAAACTCACCGCTTAAGGGATGGTTTGAATTTGTATTTTCCATAAGCTTTCGGATATGCCCCAGTGCCTCGTCAGGCTTTCCGCTGTCATTGGCAAACCACAGGATATCCACATCCTTTTTGTCAGTAGCGCATAAAAGACAGCTTGTGACATTTATCCCATCCATGACAATGGTACTCCAGTAGGGATCATACCAGCCCTCGGGTCTTAAGTTTTCCTTTACCAGGTAGTTGGAAATGACCCTTTTTTCACTGTCAGACAGACTGTTTATGGTCCTTATCCCCGCTGTGCTGCCACCTGCTATGTATTTTTTGGCAAAGGCAGAGCGCATAAACCTGCGCTTGGAAAAAGAAAATTTGCCTGCCCGGGTGACCATGTCAAAGCCCTGGCTGTCGAAAAATCCCGACAGTGCTTCATCCTCACCGTAAAAAGCCGTCAGGGCAAAGCGGTCTGTGCCGGTCAATACCTTTTTTAATTCCTGCAAAAGATATGTGCCGTAGCCCTGTCTGCGGTATGCAGGCAGCACGTATAATGAGAGTATCTCAAAGTAGGGACCGGATGTCTCTGCGCAGATGGCACCTGCTACATGGTAGTCATCATCCGTCACTCCAAGCTTTATTTTGGTAGGGGAATCATAGGCAGCTTCGCCGAATAAAAATGGCTCAAACACAGCTCTGTTATCCCCGGTTATCCTCGTTATCTTCATTTTGGGCTCCTCCCGCTTTATTTCATAAGCTTTGCCACCATCATCTGTACTGTAGGCTTATTCTCGCTGTCTCTGTCACCTTTGGATGATCTTTTGATCTTAAAGCCAAGTGACTTTATGGCTTCCTCATACATCTTTCTTTCGTCTTCACTGATGGAATCATCAAAGGCTTTCTGATACAAAAGCTTTGCATCTGCCACCACAATATCCCGGAAGCACTCATCCACGGATGAGTATCCCAACTGAGCCAGCATCTCCTTTCGAAGCTTGTCCCTAAGCTCCGTCTCTTTCATACCCTCTGCCGCCAGATAGGAAGGATTCGTTTTCGCCTTTTCTACCATCTTGTCCATCTGGAGATAGGTGTCTATGGCATTCTTTCGCATCCTGCCCTTTCGTTTGCTTCCTACAATGGAATTTGCTATATCAATACCCATCCCGGCAAACATGGTAACAATTGCCAAGGGTGCTCCCACTCCTGTGGTGATCAGTGCACCTGAGATAACTGTCATGGAGGCGGATATCATGCTAAGACCTGCGGAGCGCTTTTCCTCTTTGGCTCCCTCTTTTCTATGCTGGCAAAACCGGCGCAGACGCCTCTCATCCTTTGTGAGCTTATGGGTCTCTTCCTTCTCCTTTAGCATCTCCTCTGTCTTATTGACAGATGCTATATTTTTCTTTGCCCGGTGGAGATGTACACCGTGGCCGATAAGCTTTGCAGCGCCGGCGATCATAAGGATGGAACCACCGGCATAGTAAATGGGAACAGCCGCCTGGGAAGCCGCATTGTAGGTCGCCTCGGCAGTAGCCTGACCCGCCATGGTACTTGCCAGCTCTGTCTCTGTCATCACGGTCTCACCTGCCGCATGGGCTGCCATCTTTCCGGCGAGTTCCATGGCAGTATTTCCGGCATTAGTAGCAATGGTAGTAAAAAAGTTTGCCGCTCCTGCCACGGTATTTCC
>CAMOZG010000190.1 GCA_946630825.1 uncultured Lachnospiraceae bacterium | reverse complement strand
GCGACGGACATCCTGCAGAGATCATGGATATGAGCTTTGCCATTCAGGCACTTTCCGCAAAGTATTTAGTGGAGCACAAGGGCGAGCTGAATGAAAAGCTTATCGTGGTTCCCCGCGAGGTAGATCTTGAGGTTGCCAACAGAAAACTCAAGTTTTTGGGCATAGAGATAGACAAGCTTACAAAAGAGCAGGAGGAGTACCTGTTCGCATCCGAGGTGTGATCCATGGAGGCTGCCATACCGCAACTGATCGCACTGATCATTCTTTTATTCTTATCAGGTTTTTTTTCATCGGCGGAGACGGCGCTTACTACGGTAAGCGCCATCAAGATCCGCACCATGGCGGCAGAGGGGGACAAGCGCGCAGCCCAGGTGGAGCGTGTCATATCGGATCCCGGCAATATGCTGTCCGCCATCCTTATCGGCAACAATATCGTCAATATTTCCGCATCCTCGCTGGCTACAGCCCTGGCCATCAGCGTCATGGGAAGCGTGGGCGCCGGTGTGGCTACGGGTATCCTTACTATTTTGATCCTCATATTCGGAGAGATCACTCCGAAAAATTCCGCCAGGATACATGCCCTTGATATATCGCTTAGATCTGCGGTCGTGATCTGGTTTCTGATGAAGCTTTTACATCCCATTATCATTTTTGTAAATGCCTTATCCCGCGGTGTGATGCGTCTTTTGGGCAATTCACCCGACGAGGTTGCCCTGGGCATGACTCCAAAGGAGATACAGACTCTGGTGGATGACAGCCATGAAAAGGGCGCCATCGAGGATGATGAAAAGGATTACATCCACAACATATTTGATTTTTCCACCTCAGTTGTAAAAAAGGTGATGATACCTCGTATCGATATGTCCATGGCGGATGTAAACTGGGGATATGAGCAGCTGATGGAGGAATTTTCCAGGGATATGTACACCAGACTTCCCGTATACGAGGATGACAGTGACCATATTATCGGTGTGCTCAACATGAAGGACCTTTTACTCTTCAAGGGCGAGGAGGAAGAGTTTAAGCTGAAAAACCACATCAGGGATGCATTTTTTACCTATGAGCAAAAAAATGTGTCCGATCTCTTTGAGGAGATGAGGGAGAATTCCATTTCCCTTGCCATAGTGTTGGATGAATACGGCGCAGTGGCAGGCATGGTGACCTTAGAGGACCTCCTGGAGGAGTTGGTGGGTGAGATCCGGGACGAGTACGATATGGACGAGGAAGAGCCCATCGTAAAGCTTCGGGAAAATGAGTACCTGGTGTCCGGGTCGGTGAATCTGGATGACATCAGGGATGAGCTGGGACTGATTTTTGAATCCGAGGATTATGATACCATCGGGGGCTACCTCACCGGGGAGTTCAACCACTTCCCCAAGCCGGGAGAGACCTTTGTTACCGAGGATGCAGTGATCCTAAAGGTTGCTGCGGTAAACGGCCACCGCATAGAAAAGGTGCTGGTGCGAATGACAAATATCGAAAAAAAGGAGGACTGACTTTTGTCGGTCCTCCTGTCATCCTGAGCGAAGCGGGATCGCAATGTCATCCTGAGTGAAGCGCCCACTGTCATTCTGAGCGAAGCGAAGGATCTTATAGGCGTCCTGGCTACGCTTTGAATATCACAATTACAGTGATGATATTTTCTTATAATCCTTCATGTCATAGGAGGTGATGTTCTTCCCATGCACCAGGAAGAAATAATCTCCTGCGTAGAGACCGCGGGTTTCATCCCAGTACCCGTCATTTGTATCAAGCTTTGTGGTAAGCAGATTTTTAAACTCCCCATCCTCATAGGAAAAGACCATGTAGTAATCGTGCTCTTCCCAGTTTGTATCCTCGTCGCCCCAGTCCATGCTTGAAAAACCAAAGATATTTTTTTCGGGATCGATGAGTACGCTCTTGTAGTTTCCGTATAAGAGTTCTGACTGATCCACATCCAGGATCATCTTTGCCACCTCTTTGGTGTTTTTCGGATCGGATACGTCAAACATGGAAAGCTTCACGCCCTCGGTTCCTCCCGTTTCTATATCTGCATCATAGCCTACTCCCAAAAGCAGGCCGTTGCCCCAGTAGTGGAGATACTCTGAAAAGCCCGGGATGGTTAGCTCGGAAAGGATCTTTGGATCGGCAGGATCGGATAGATCCACGGTAAAGAGTGGATCCGTATTTCTAAAGGTTACGATATATCCTATATCTCCCATAAAACGGCAGGATTTGATGCCTTCATTGCCTGCGATATCCGTAAGACTTCCCACCTTTTTCATGTTTTTATCAAGTATGTAAAGCGAGCTCTCCTGGTTGCCGTTTTCGCCCCAGGAGGTGGTGGCTACACGCAGGTTGCCGTTTTTATCCTCGTCTATGCAAAAGCTGTCGTCTATGTATCCCTTTACGGACCCGGCTGCTTCGGGGACAATTTTTCCATCACTATAGGAGAACTTAACGATCTCTGTGCGCTCGACATTTTCGGTGTAATCCACCGAGTAGAAAAACAGGGAATGGGATGAAGCGTATACCTGATCCACATAGCCCATGACTGCCTTGCTGTCCACCGTATTATTGGGATCGCTGAGTTTGATGGAGGTGATCACGTAAAAAGGCTCGTCCTTTGCTTTTTCCGGGAGCATGATATCCTCAGCAGGGATGTTTTCTCCGTTGATCTTGGGAACCACTCCCTCGACCTTTTCTTCATCGGAGGCTGCATCATATTTTTTGCCGGTGGTGCTGTTGGCGTCGATGTAGTTCATTCCGCAGAAGTATATAAGCGGTTCACCATAGGAGGTCATGACGTACAGATAACCGTTTACCAGACGGGAGGT
>CAMOZG010000189.1 GCA_946630825.1 uncultured Lachnospiraceae bacterium | reverse complement strand
AATCTCCGCTGATGGGAAATGCAAGTTTATAATTATAAAGAATTTATAACAGAATAAACAGAATTCTACCCCAAATACCCCCTTCTGACTAAAAGAGGCTTGATGTCGGGGAGGATGGAGTCTACAAAGGTTGCTGCCTCCTCTGTGTTGCAGTTTGCGCGGATGGTGGTATCCGGTAAATAGATGAGTTTTGCATCCGCAAGGGCTTTTGCAATAAGATGGATCTTGATATCCTCGGGGCAGCCCTTTGTTTCCCTGAGTAATACCACATCTATAAGGTGATCCGAGCGTTTTTTAAGCAAAAGAAATGCCCTGGGTTTTCCCCCTGATACATAGACCATGCTTGCATCCTGCTCGTAGTTGGTTTTATCCAAGGGAATATTTATATCACCCAGGTCCCACTCTCCGGCGCAGCTTAGCAGACCCTCAGAAAAAATTTTCTGGGGTACTGAGCACAAAGGGACAATATCCTTACGGGAAGAATGTGAAAGCTTTTCTACCTTGTACAGCTCTTTAAGCTCCACCGTCAATACAGGTAATTCCTCTACGGAAAATGTAAAACCAAAATCCTCAAATACACCGCAGAGCAGATTGTAGGACTGATCCATGGGCACATCAACACGAATGTAATCAACTACGGGAATGGGAAAAACATCATTTTCATCCACTCCCAATGCTCTGAGATATTCATAAAAAAGACCTGTGGCAATACCATAGTCTCTGGCATCTTCCTGCACATAAAGCCAGAGGATGGAGGAAATTATCCTCTGTTCCCCTTCGATATCCGTCTCTATACGGTTTTCAAATACCAAAACTCCTAAGGGCAGGGTGTCAGGAGCCTCCGTCAACCCTATTCCAAAAAGGTCTGCCTCATTTCCTATTCTGCCAAGTATCTCTTCTGCAACCAGTCCCCGGAAGTTATTTTTATTACTCTTGGTTATCTGTACAAACATCAACTATTGCCCCCGAACAATTGGTCAAATGTCTTTGAACCAAACTCTTTTTTCTTCTCCTCAGAAAGATCGTTTATATACTTTTTCTCTGACCGGAGTGTGGATAGTATCACGGATATATCCTCCATATGCGCCTGAATGTATTCGCTGTCGCTGTCTTTCTTGCATTTATACTCTTTACCCATATATTCCTTAATGGAAACTATGGTCTTGTCAAAACCCCTGTCTATAAGATCATTTCCTTCACCAACCTTATAGCGCTTAAGCATCTCCGCTATATTAGCCACCTGCTTTAGAACTGCGTTATAATCATCCTTATCGGGAAGATCCGGCTCCTTGCTATGTATCTCACGCAGAAATGTAGAATTGGTCATAAAGACAGCATGATCACGCTGTCTCTCTGCGTCTGTCATGGAATCATCCACATATTCATTATCTATAAACCAGTTCTTTATGGTTTTGTCGATTATCTGTGCCCTTTTCTTTTGACCCTTTGTGTCCTTTAAGACCCGGTCCATAACCTTTTTGGCTTCACCATAAGAACGCATACGGACTAAAACATTATTCTCGTCACGCATATATACGCCATCATTCATATCTGACATACCTGAACCACGATATGCCTGCATATTTCCGGAATCCACATAGGTCTGCTGATGATATTTTTCATTCTGGTTTTCATCCGCCTGCTGCAGTTGGGATTTATCAACCACACTTTGACCCATACTGTGTTTTTCGGTGGTGAGTATTATCCTCTTTTGTCCGCGGACCTCCTGGGGAGTAAAAGCGTCACCCTTATCTGCATGCATGGAATACATGGTGGTGGCATTTATGGTATCCTTGTACTCCCTTAGATCTATTGAATTATACTCCCCGTCTCTGGACCCCAATCCCGGCACCGGATCCCTTTGTATGAAATTTAGCTTAATATATTTTGCAAAATCAGGGTACTTTTCATTTGCCCACTCCATTATTGCCTTGGATGCCACCGCAGTAGCCACTGCTCCCCGGCTGTGTCCCTGCAGATTGACCTCGATATCCCTTCTTGCCATGTTTTCATCTTTAAGCCAGTTGCGGAATATAGGCTCAATATACCCTGTACCAATGGTCTTTATATAGCTCTTTACATTTTGCATTTTAAAGGCGCCTATATTAACAAAAGGCGGACCGGATATGGTATAGCGGATATTCTTTGTATCGTTTTTGTTTGTCCTTTCCTTTTTGAAAATACCCTTACTCCCGGAGAATAATCCGCTTATTGAGCCTACTATGCCCTTTACCTTTGTACCAAAGACCTTAAAAAACCGATTGATCTTTCCGGGAGTATTAAGCTTGACATCTGTCCCCTTGAATCCACTCTGCTCCCTTCGTCGTGTTTCAAAGGATGAACCTGCAACATCAATACTTAAGGAGTCGCCACCCTCCCCATTGATCCTGGTTCCTCTGGCATGATGAAATTTAAGGATCCTGCTTTCCTTCTCCTTGTTTTTAACTATGTTGTCATAATTTGAATACACATCCCTGTTAAGATTCTGGGTAACAGCCTCCCTCACGGAGGATATCCTTTTTTCCTTCTGATGTCCTTCTAAGCTTACTATCTCCGGGTTCTCATTGTGGGTGACAATATACTCGGTTTTTCCACGGATCTCCTGCCTTTGATCTTCTGTCAGGTTGTCGTAATAATTGTCCGAAACCTGGAGTATATTATCTCTTTCTATTTTTTCACGGAATTTAGCTTCTTGCGATTCTTCTTCGGTAAAAAATTTGTTTTTATGGCTGGCAAGTTCGACCAGACCGTTTTTTTCGATCATATAAATACCTCCGAATTCAGAAACTTTAGGCGGATATATCAAAGATTATACTATAATAAATGCAACAAAACCGCAACATTACTATTTCAAAAGCATATAAAGCTCAC
>CAMOZG010000188.1 GCA_946630825.1 uncultured Lachnospiraceae bacterium | reverse complement strand
GGGGGAGTTTATTCCTATGAAAAAAGTTGATTACGAAATAATACCCATACCCACAAGCGGCAACCCTACCGCCTTTCGAAATAAAGCCATCAGGTATTCCAGGGCAAAATATATTATGTTCGCTGCCCGGGGGGTGGACATGGATCACGATATAGGGGAGCATCTTATGTCCCAGATGGAGGACTATGGCTTTGGTATGGCATGCTGCGGTTATGATATTAGAGACACATCTTCCCCAAAAGCTGAGATCTACTATGAGACCCCGGAATTCAACCGGAGAGTTTTAGATCGGGAGGATATGCTCTGCCGTCTTTTTTACCAGACACATTATCAGGGCTTCATCTGGAACAAAATGTTTCGCACCTCCATCTTAAAGCGGCGTCATATCAGATTCGATACGGATATCCCCGGCTCCGAGGAGCTGCCCTTTCTTGTCAGATATATGTGTGCTGCAGGTGACGCCGTCATGCTGCCGGATCATCTGTGCCATGTAAATGAACTGCCCCAGGCGGATCTGGATCTGGAGATGGAGGCATATGGCAGGATGAAAAAGAAGCTGTGGCGGCATGATGATGCCAGGTGGCTTTGCGAGGAAAGCATCTCCCTTATGGAACTGGAGCTGGATCAGGAGCCTTAGACTTAAGTCCCAGATACTCCTCCCAGAAATCCAGCTTTCTTAAGGTATCACCATATCTGCTCCACTCATATAGGGCATCCTCGAACTCCTCATCAAGCCTCTTTTTTATGGCAAAAAACCTCTTAAAGGAGTGGATGGTCTTTTTAATATCACGTTTCAGCATATACCCCTTTTTTCTGGAGGTATCATAGAAAAAGGTCCGCCCGGACAAAAAGCCGTAGCCTATGTCAGCTTCGTCAATTACCCGGGGCTTTCTCTTAAGCACCGGCAAAAGCCAGCAGAGGATTTCCATATAGGGTACTATGGCAGGATAATCCTCATACCTTCTGGAATGGATCTCATCCATTTCAACTCCCAGGTCACCGGGATCCATCCATTTGTAATTCATCTCCATAAGCTTTTTATGATTTTCCACCGGATCCAGTTCCATAAATTTCTCCGGTCCGTCTAAAAATGCCTCTATCCCCAGAAAGCTTACCTCTGCCGCCTCATATCTGTAGCGCATCACATCCCTGGTGGTGATCCTTGCCAGATGGTCGATCATTTTGGCTTTGGTGCAGGACGCATCCGATATTGCCATTGTGATCATTATATTTCTCTCATCATAGTAATTCATGGAGTTTGGCTGCTTATTGTCACCATAGGGATGCCACACCCCTATGCCGTTCATCAGTATGATGCCGTTGGGTGAGAGCCTCCTGCCGTATTCGATATCATCATAGTGGATGAAAAGCGGCAGGGGCAGATCATTTTCATTTATGACTGAGGTGGGTATGCAGCAAAACCACCAGCCCCCGTAGTTTACGGCATTTTCTGCCTCATTGGCACTTACTGCCTTTTGCTCCCTCAGATCCCAGCCGTGATTAAAGGACTTTATGGTGACCCCTCTCCAGAATGCGCCGTTTTCAAACTGCATATAAGGGCGCTCCAACTCCAGCATTGCCCCACAGATATTGGCATCCCGGTATTCCGGCTCAAGCATGGTCATCAGACTGTATGCCCTCTCTATCACCGCCGGGTCAAATTCAATATCATCATCCATCAGGACCACATAGGTAAAGGGATCTTTCTTTCTGTAAAGCACCGATTCAATAATGGTCCTGGTAAAGCCTCCGGCTCCCCCCACATTTTTATTTGGAATGATATGCACGGACTCCCTGTAGTCAAAAAGCTGGGGGGACAGTGTGTTTCCATTGTCGGATATATAGACCTCCCCATGTCTGTATACGGGAGAGGAGGGGTTTTCTATAAGCTCTGAAATAAGCTTGTCCACATTTTTCTTAAGGGCTTCCTCCCGTCTGAAGGTACAGATATTAAAGGAAAGTCTCACATCCCTCACATCCTCTTCATCCTCAGTCTCATAGGCGCCGTAGGTTATCACCGCATCCGTCATGGCAGTGATCTCCACATAGAGTATCCCCTCCTTTGGAAGCCTGCCAAAATAGATCCTGCCGCCACCCTTTTCCTCTGACAGGCTGGTGGGGATCTCATATTCCTGACGGGACATGCTCTCCACCTTGGCATAGGTATCTCTTGCCATATGGACTGACTCCTTTTTATCCCCCACGGCATTTACTGCCTTAATGCGGATATCCCCGGAAAATTTCAGATGCAGGCAAAGACTCTTAAGCTTTGTATATCTCATCCATTTGCCCACAGAAAAGCTGTTGAAGTAGGTCTCAAATGACAGGGTCTCTTTTGCTCTTATCCTCACCTCACCTTCATGGGAGGCATCATAATCCCCCCGGAAGTAAAGCTTATCTTCCTTGCATATATCCTTTTTAGGAAAGAGAATTTTTTGGACTACCATTATTTTTTCCTTTCATATTCCTAATTCTTTCCAGCACATCTCTCATCTGGGGGCTTTTTATGAATAAAAGCACCACCATAAGATTATATACCGTAAGGCAGACTGCGGCTCTTGCAAAAACCAAAGCCCATCCCGTAAGGGGAATACACCGGCATATATACCAGGTCAGGGCGGTATCTGCCACTGCCACTGCAGTATATAAAAAATACATCCTGTAGTAAAGTGCCACACTTCTTTTAAACCCATGCCTAAAGGTCACCAGGGGCTCAATCCAAAAGCAGGTGGATAGCACACTTATGATGGTGCCTAAAAGTATTCCCACCACTCCCAGTTTTTTTACAAGAATAAGTGATGCCGCCAGATTTATTATGATCTCAAAAATGGGCTTGTATCTGTCATACCAGAAAAGTCCCATGGCATCCCTGAAGGT
>CAMOZG010000187.1 GCA_946630825.1 uncultured Lachnospiraceae bacterium | reverse complement strand
CGCTTTCCTGCGGAGAAATCACAGTACACATGTCGGCGTACTGCATGGCAAAAAGCTCCACTCCGCCTGCAGAGGATAAAAATGACACTTCAAATTCCGACTCGCTTATATCACTTATGCTTATGTCCCTTCCAAAGGTATCCATCAGGATATTTAGCATAGTTCCCTTTCCGTCGTCAATACACTTAAGCCTGAACCGTTCCCTTTTGCCGGCATACATTACCGGATGCTCAAATCTGTAGCCCACCACGTCAAAATCATTTTTTGTATGGGTCGCCGGTTCTCCGGTGTCATAGATATCCATGATCCGGTCCAACCGGAAATTAGTATAGTCCTCATATTTTTCATTATAGGCTATGAGATAATAATATCCATTTGACCACATGAGTTTTACCGGTTCCACCAGCTTTGGATAGCCCTCTCTGGCATCCAGCTTCTTCTTGCGGTTATAATAACCGTAGACTATCTGCGCTTTATGACCTGCACGGATGATCTCATTCAGATCATCAATATTCATAAGCACCAGTGAGTTCTCATCCCGAAGCCTATACGAATTGTCGGCAAAAATTCTCAAATCAAAGGATCTGGGTCGAAGCCGGATCAGTTTATTGACAAATTCGGACACATCATCCTCACTGAAATAGCCATAGGTCTCTATGGCATCTATCAGAGTCCTAACCTCCGCAGTAGAAAAATCGTGCTCCATATAATAATATTTTTTTACCTGACGGTGTTTTTCAAAATCACAGGCAATGAATTCCGATCCCTGCTTTACAACTGCAACGATCTCAAATCCATAGCGGTGCTTTGCCTCATCACTATAAAAGCTGTGTGGGAATATCTCCTGGGTCACTAACTCCAGGATTCTTTTTACCGTATCTGGACTGATGCACTTATCTCCCGAACTCGATTCGGACAGTCCTGCATAGCTTTTATTGATCTTGTTGACAATATCCTGCACTCCCATGGGATACTTTTCATCAGTATACTGCTGTAGGATATGGTAGATATATAAAAAATTCAGTCTGGAATTCTCCGGTTTTGTGTTCCGCATCCCTGTCCTTTCCTGCTTCATAAAAAGCGATCCCTTCAGATTTTTTGAGGATTTAATCTTCTGTCGATTTCGCTCCACTTTTTTACAAGGTCTCTGTCATTTTCCTTTTTTGACTCATCTAAGTCACTGTATGCTACAAGATCTGGATGAGTAAGTTCTGCCACATTCTTTTCTCCCGGGGCATAGTTCCAGTGATTAAGCCTGTGGTATCTGCACCAGTGTATATGAACAAGCTCCGCTAATTCTTCATCTGAAAGTCTTCCCCAGGATCGGATCTTATTTCCAACCTCAGCAAAGTCTACCTCGTTGATATTTGAGCCTTTGTAAAACCCGCTTAGTTTCTCCCATTCTGCGAGCTCATCAACCTCTTTAAAATCTCTTTTTCTAAGATAATCCGCATTGAGCCAGGCTGCTATACTATCAAATTTATTCTTAAATATCTTTTTTTCCGTTACTACATTCTCCTGCTTTCCGAATCCGTATAGTCTCTCATAAAGTTTCGTCGAAGCATCTGTTTTCACCGCATAAGCCATTGAGTCACCATTCCTTGAAGTATTTGGTGCCAAGAAAATGTCCTCAAGCTTGACCCCTTCAGGATCATAATAATATATTCTGGACTGCTTTTCTTTATAAGAATACAGGATATCCTGTATATCCCCCGGTGGCATGTCATAGGTAATAATGATATAGTCTGCGAGCTTTAATACAGCCTTCCCTTCATCAAATCCCCTGTAAAATAATACCTCATCCCCATTTTCTGTAGCCCTCTTTACATCCTTATAGCTGCCAACCCTGCTCTGTCCTACATCTATGACATGATATACTATCTTCTGCTCCAGGGAAAAAAGATTTAAAAGCAATGCCTTGTACAATATCCTTTTTCCCAAGCCCCCATAGCCTATAATAACTATATCCACCCTGGCATCAGAGACATCCTTAAAAACACTTTCCGTACCATATTTATCAAGATCACAAAAAGAAAGCTCATTCTTCCAAAAGTCTCCTGCTATAAGATCATTCACATTAAAGATCTTAGTTTTGCCGGATGATGGTATAAGGTTTGGCTCCATATCCTGGAGGCACAGATATACATCCATGGTTTTGCTTTTATTCAGCCTTCTATATATATCTAAACCGACTTCATCATCTTTCATCATGATCACTGCTCTTTTTGCCATAGTCTCCCACTTGAAAGGACTACCGCTCTCCCAGAGAAGTGCTTTTCCATTCATATTTAAGAGCAGACCCCTGCCAGCTTCTGAATCACTATATACAACAGTCCGCTTACCGATAATAAAAAAAACGACCCTGTCTTCGACCCATTTAAATAGAGGTGCCGCCTCTACAAAAACCGTTGTCAGCCCGGATGCCGGAGCCAGCCATCTGGATATTTCAAGCCAAATATTCTTTTGAACATCCTCCATGGCAAAGCCAAACAGAGAAAACGCTGAATATACAGCATCTGCGGGATGGTATCCCGCAACGACATAACCATATATTCCCAGAATCATTGCCACTCCCATAGCAGGCCATGAGATCCATCTTAAAATTCTTTTTATAAATTCTTCATCCATGTGGTAATGCTCCTTCGTTTTCCCATTATAGATTATTCCCACAATTTCATCAGAAAACTTTCCTGCTATCTTCCTTTCTTCATAAACACCCTGTTACCATCCGGTAATTCTCTATATTGTGAAAAACCACACCTTTCCAGGAATCTGATCCCGTCACTTGATACCGCTGATGCCGTTATATCAGTTATAGGAAATCCCTCCTTCTCAATTTTTTCCAGATATCCTAGCCGAACACTGGAGTCAAAAAGTTCCCGTTTA
>CAMOZG010000186.1 GCA_946630825.1 uncultured Lachnospiraceae bacterium | reverse complement strand
AAGGATCTCTCCGTCTGAAGCATTTACTTTAGCTTCGTATTCCACATAAACCTTGACAGAGTCGGTATTAAACTCCAGATCGTAATATGCCTTGCCATTCTTTCTTTTAAGCTTAGCCTTTGTAAATGTCACATCTGATGCATTCTCAATATTTGCACTTTTTAATGCAATGTTTTTAGCTTTATCCAGACTGATGTAAATTGCATCCTCAGTGCTTGCAGCAGCAGCGGTCTCTGTGGTGGTTTCCTTTTCCTTTATTACCTTGAACTCCTTGTCAATTATATGCCCGTCCTTGGCATCCACTTCGTACTCATATTTTTTGTACTCTGTAGCAAAATCCACATCATAGTTGTAGGTGAAGTGATCCTTTTCAAGCACCACCCGTACACTTTTGACCTCGTCCTTATCGACTCCTGCATCCATGTAAGCAAAGTTCCTGGCGCTCTCCTCACCAATGAGACTGCTTTTTTGTACCGTATCCGCCGCAAAAGCACTGCCTGTGGCGACCACCGCAATTATGACAAGCAGCATGGCTGTGGAAAAAAGCGGCTCGTTTTTAAAAAGGTTTATTATCTTTCTCATTCTTTCATCCTCCCTTTGAAGCACAATATCTACAGGTGCACCTTAAGTTTTATGGTCTTATATTATCTTAAAAAGATTAGAAATAAATGAGAGAAAAATTTAATCTTTCTAATTTAGTAACTATTCAGAACCAAGGCAATTTTTAAAAAGATTCGGTTGAATGCTTGCATTCAATCGAATCTTTTTAAAAATTTCTTTGGCGAGAAGCCACAGCGAGAAGTAGCGAAGCGGATTCGAGCTGGGTTCTGAATAGTTACTCTAATTTACATATCTAAAAGTAATGCTAAAGGTGGTGCCTGCGCCGGGAGTGCTGCTAAGTTCTATACTTCCCCCATGGTAATTCACGATCTGACGAACCAGAGAAAGCCCAAGCCCGTAGCCCGGTATCTCCTCGCGGGAGGCTTCGGCACGGTAGAATCTGTCAAAAACCTTTGCCTGCTGCAACTCGTCCATTCCAATACCGTCATCCGAGACCCTAAGGAGACCGTCAGGAGAAAGTGACACTTTGGTGTGTCCGCCCTTTTTCCCGTATTTATAGGCATTGTCAATGAGGTTTATAAGCATCCTCTCTATAAGCTTTTTGTTTCCTGTCAGGATCACTCCATCCGCTATGTCGTAGGTCAGTGTAATGGCATTTATCATAAGTCTGGACATATCCTCACAGACTTCCATACACAGCGCCGAAAGATCAAAGGGGGCAAGGGGATATTTCTGATGCCCCTGCTCCATTCTGGAAAGATCCAGCATATCTGTAACAAGCCTTTTCATCCGCCTTGCCTGCCGGTCTATGACCCCCAGGGAATCCACATACTGCTCCCCGGTTTTAGGGGAAGAAAGGGCATATTCGCTTTCTGTCATGATGACGGATAGTGGCGTACGAAGCTCGTGGGAGGCATCAGAGATAAAATTCCTCTCACGCTCAAAGGAAGCGAGAAGCCGGTCAAACATCATGTTGTAGCTTTTTGCCAGATGGGAAAGCTCATCATTTGCCTTTGGCTCAGGTATCCTGGTCCTAAGATCATCACCGGAGACGATCCCCGAGGCAGTTTCCTCCATTTTTCTTATGGGAGAAAGGATGGTCCCGGCAGCACCGAGACTTATAAGAAAGATCAATAAAAGTATCAGGGGTAAAAATGCCAGCACGCTTTTTGTGATCTGGATTATCTGCAGCCGGCTCTGGGTCACAGGCACCACCCCTCTTATCCACAGGGATGACAGATCCTCCTGTGAAAAGCTTCTGTCATATACGATATATTCTTCATTTTCTATGACCGTTTTATAGAGTCTGGCGGTGGTAAAGGGCTCCTTGGACATGGCGAGAGTGAGGGAGCCGTCACCGTACAAAAGCTCCCCCTCTCCGGTGTAGAGGGCACTTTGCACATCATTTAGAATGTTTAAAAAATCATCATCAATACACAGATAGCCGCCGTTGTAATCAATGTAGAGATTGGTGGTGTCGGATCTTTTCTCAGAAACAAAGTAGAGCATATCCGCATTCAGATCCACGGCGCTCATAAGATATTCCGAAAGGGTCTTTTCCATGACCCGGGAGCTTACCATCCTCACCAGAAAAAAGGTCAGCACCAGGATGGACAGCATGGATATGGCATAGATCAAAAATATCCTGACTCTTATGGATGTTCTTCTCATTTGGCTTCCTCGCTGATCATATAACCCAGTCCCCGCTTGGTATGGATGAGCTTAGGGGAAAAATCCCGGTCTATCTTTTGACGCAGATAGCGGATGTACACATCCACCACGTTGGTGCCGCCTTCGTAGTCGTAGTTCCAGATGTGATTTTCTATCTTGCTTCGGGACAGTATGCTGCCCTTGTTGTACATCAGATATTCGAGAAGCTGGTACTCCTTGGCAGTGAGGTCTATTGTCACATCACCTCTTTTAACCACATGGGAGGTGGTGTCCACCGTCAGATCCCCTGCCTTAAGAATGTGATTTCCGCTCTGGTGTGAAAACCGGGTCAGCACACGAACTCTTGCCAAAAGCTCGTCTACGGAAAAGGGCTTGACCAGATAGTCATTGGCACCGGAATCCAGTCCCAAAACCCTGTCATCCACGGAATCTTTGGCAGTAAGCAGCAAGACCGGAAGCGCCGGATCTTTTTTTCTGATATAAGAAAGGACCTGGTAGCCATCCACCCGGGGCATCATAATATCCAGGATCACCACATCATATTCCGCGCCTGCCAGACAGTCTATCGCCTCCTGACCGTCCCTGCAGCTATCCACGGAATACTGCTCATCACGGAGCGACCTGGTGACCGCATTGTTCATATCGGGCTCGTCCTCTGCATACAGTATACGCATAACCCCCTCCTATCACTACTTCAAAAACACGATCCCATCACCATAGTAATCCTCCAGCC
>CAMOZG010000185.1 GCA_946630825.1 uncultured Lachnospiraceae bacterium | reverse complement strand
ATCTCCACCGGGAAGCGCATATATCTGTATTTTTTGCCTGCTCCCTTTTTCTCCCGCTTAAAGAGCTTCCCCCAGACTTTCCGGATGACCCAGAGGAACAAAAGGACAAAAGCTGTTACTATGATTATGGTGGGGATCGCCACAATAAGGGTGACAAAGGTCTCCATGGCGGTCTCGATACCATCTATGGCACGCTCCTTGAAATTGATCTCAAATGCCATCCTCACCGGATGCTCCACATTTCTCTCTTCATGGGCGGAAATATTGACTGTGCTGTAGTCTACGCGCCCCTTAAGCACCCTCTTTCTGGACTTGTAGCTGTCAAGCTCGTACATGACCTCCGAGAGCTTGCTTTCTATTTCAAGGATCTCGGATACAGAGTCCGTCTTGTCCAAAAGCCGGTTTAAATTGTCCCGCTCCTTCTCCAAGGATTTGATCTTTGCCTCTGTGTCCACATACTCCAATGACACGTCCTCGGCATTTACGGATTTGGAGGTAACAGAAGTGTTCCCGTCCATATAATTAAGAAAAGGATCCAGATTCTTTGCAGGCACCCTAATGGTAAAGTTTGCATACCTGTCTGTCTGATAGTCGCTGCTGTAATTGTCTATGGATGAGGATTCAAAATATCCCCCAAACTCCTCTACCTTCCCGGTGAGGCTCGTTGCAAACTCCTCTAAATTTCCCACATCAACGGAAAGCGAAGCGTCCTTTGCAACCATCATGGTGGATTTTACTATATCCGCCTCGGAGGTGGAGATGGTGCTTTTCTCTTCAGCCTCGTCATAATATGCCTCATCCTCCATTGCAGAGGAGGCATATCCCCCATCATTTACGGCGGCATACTCTGAACCATAGGTGTCAGATCTGCCTCCGCAGGCAGTCAGCATCAGACCTGATAAAAAAATCGTTCCATACCATGCAAATAACTTTCTCTTATCTCTCATCTTTCTCCCTCCCCTTTTTGAAACCCGAAGCCTGCTCCAGCCAAATCACCCTACTCCACCGACTTGATCTCCTCATGAAGATCCTGTTTGAGGGAATAGGTGTCAAATGCCGCCTCCCTGGGAATCTTGATATACATGTTGCTTATCTTATCTATCTTTGCTGCTCCATCCCGCAGACTCATATCAAAAACATGTCCTCCCTTTGACTTGTCCTCAGAGAGAAAATGCAGATGCCACCCGGGCATATTGATCCCGTCCATATAATCCGGGAAATACACCCCCACTAAAGAGCCCTTTATATTTTCAAAAATAAAGGCATTCTGGTTCTTTTTTAGCATTTCCTTTAAGGACACATGATGGGATCTGTAGGGCGCTTCAGATCTTGCATCCACTTTGTCAAAATGCCCATCTATTTTTACAATATGCATACTGTTTAAACCAAATCTCTCCTCGATCCGGTTTGTCAGCTCTCTTCTTAAAACTTCTATGTCCGTTATGCTTCCAAGGGAAAATTGCTGCTCCCCGTAAAGCCGGGCAACTGCCGCAAAGGGCACTCCCACATCATTATTCACAACGGAGATATTTCCGTCCTTGTCCGCCCTGTAGCAATGCCCGTCCATTACTATCATCTCGCCGTTTACATCTTCAAAGGTGCCCAGTCCCGTATCCCCCTCTTTAAGGAGCTCCTCCACCGTGATCACCGCACGACTGTAGCCCAAAGCAAGAGCCTGCAGTGTGGACACCTGAAACATTTTGTTTTCCATAATAATTTCCTCTCTTTTTATTATTTCCTGTGAAGTCTGTCTGCAAAAAACAGGGGCACCAATGTCAGGGGTACCAGGATCGCCCCTGCTAAAAACAGTGTATTCGTAGGCAGATAAGCCGTAAAGCCATACTCATCCACAAACTCCCCGCTTCTTTTGATTATAGGATTTGAAATAAGAGGCGCCACGACCATTGGGATCAGCACAAAGAAAATGATCCTTATCCCCTCAAACTGTCCCCTGGCATCCTCTGGATAAAGCTGTTTTGACCAGACCGTGATGGTCTGCAAAAAGAGAATATACCCCACTCCTATAAGAAAAATAGCCGTCAGAAAAAGGGGATTCAGGATAGAGCCCGTATCCACTGTCTCCGGTCGCACAAAGGCTGCCACAATAGCAAGCCCGATCACGTTTATTATCACCGCAGCCCCTATGAGAAAAGTCATCCTGTCATTTTTTATAAACCTTATGGCAGGGATGGTGACAAACATTGCCAAAATCAGCCCAATCCCCTCTATCAGCCCCATGGTATCCGGGGTAAAGCCGAGATAGTATATCATAAAGTTCCCCAGGTGGGAAAAATACACATTAAAGGAAATAAAATACACGGAAAACATTATATTGACCCACACCAGTTCCCGGTGTTTTAAATACTCCCTAACATTTAAAATAGATAAAAACTGTTTTAAAAAGCTTCCCTTTTTTGAGGGCTTGATGGTGGGCACATCCTTCATGAAAAGCAGTGACCCCACTCCAAGGAGAATAACTAAAGCTCCTATCACAATGAAAAGCCGCATATAATTGTCATCTGCACCAACTAATAATCCTCCTGCCACTGTCCCCACTATGGTTCCGATAACAGGCTGAACAGCCAGCGCTGCCCCAAGCTGACCCCGGTTTTCTTCATTCATGTGATCGTTGACCCAGGCATTAAAACCAATATCATTTCCCATGGATCCGAAAAAGCTCATGATGGCATCTGCTGCCACCACAACAATGGCAACTCCCACTAATGCCCCCTTTTCTCCTCCCCCCAGATACTGGGTAAGACCAAATATAATCGTAAACACACCCCACAGGATGTAGCCAATGGAAACCATAAGCCGCCGGTTTCCAAGGCGATCTGAAAGGCATCCAAAGAAAAAAGTGGAAAGGGTGGTTGCAGCTGCGGATATCGCCAGCATCCATGAGATAATGGTGGGATCCTTTGCTATCTTTGCATAGACAAAGGTGTTAAACCACTGATTTTCCATGTTCC
>CAMOZG010000184.1 GCA_946630825.1 uncultured Lachnospiraceae bacterium | reverse complement strand
CAGTGGTTAATTCCACCGCATAAGCGGACGGTGGAATTAAATTTTGAAATTTTGTCAAAAATCCCAATATCTCTGTTTTCCTTGATTTCAGGTGTTAAAATGAATATAATTATTGATGTGTCCGGTTCGAGACACGGTTATGACGGCTGGGCTGTTTTGCCTGGCTTTTTTGTTATATTTGAAGTGATAGAAATGAACGAGAACGTAAAAAATTGCACGGCATGTCGAAATATCCTATTCCTAAAGCGGCAAAAGTGGTATGATGTAGAAAAGTTTTGTACACGCTGAAAACAAGATGGACATGGAATATTAAAATGAGTGCTTTTAATCTGTTAGTTATCATACTGGTATATATAGTTGTTATCGGAATATTAAACGAAAAGATATTTAAAATTCAATCCGACATAGCCCTGGTGATGTTTTCAATGTTTTCATCAGTGGCATTTCTTCTCATAAGCGGAGTTCTTCATACTGATTCCATCCGGGCATCTGTATCTAAAATAGGATCCTTCGGTTTTGAAAACTATCTTATGAACGGCGTGCTGTGCTTCATGCTTTTTGCCGGAGCCAGCAATGTAAACATGGGAAAGTTCAGGGAAAACATCCGGGTCATAAGTCTTTTGGCATTGCTGACCACCATGGTTTCCGCAGTTTTTTATGGCTTGCTTTTTTATGTGGTGGCATGGGCTTTTGGACTGGGTATGGATCTGACCACCTGTGTGCTTTTGGGATGTGTGGTAGCACCCACGGATCCTATCGCTGCCACCGGGATACTAAGCAAGATAGGCTTGTCTAAAAATGTCTGTTCCGTCATTGAAAATGAATCCCTGTTTAACGACGGCACCGGCGTGGCACTTTTTATTTTCGTAAAAAGTATGGTGGTTCACAATGGGAGCAGCGGCTTTTTTAACATTATGTTCAAGGAGATATTCGGTGCCTTTGCTGTGGCTTTAGGAGTATCATTTTTGCTCTTTAAGCTGATGGAGCTGACCCGGGATCCCCATAAGTACATTCTCATATCCCTTCTGGATGTTTCGCTGGTGTATTACATATGTGAACGCATGGAGTTTTCCGGAGTTATCGCCTCAGTGGTTTGCGGCATATATTTTTCCTGGGCGTACTCCAAGATGGAAAGGAGAGCCATGGTCATAGATCCCAAGGGACTTTTTAAGACTTTCTGGGATATAGTCGAAAACCTGCTTAACTCCATCCTCTTTGTTATGATAGGACTTTTGATCTTTAATATCGAGATAAGCAGATATCTGCCCATAATCCTGCCGGCGGCAATCATAATTTGTATAGCGGCAAGAGCCGTGGGCGTTTTGGTAAGCACAGTGTTAAATGGAATAAAAAACATCCCCGGGAATTACGATCTGTATGAATTCGTTTCCCTGATGACCTGGACGGCTCTTAAGGGGGGACTTTCTTTGGCACTTGCCATGAGCACCAAGGAGTTTTTACCCCAGGAGATATATGAGATATTTTTAAACGTGACCTACATTACCATTTTCTTTACGGTCCTGGTTCAGGGACTTACGGTAAAAAAGGTTTATTTTGCCTTGGAAAAGCATAGGTTGGATAGGATGAGCAAAAAGAGGTTAGGCAGTAAAAGAATATGAAGATTATAATTGTTGGAGTGGGACGTACCGGAAAGCTTTTGGTAGAGTCTCTGGGAAAAAAGAAGCATGATATTACAGTTATAGATACCAAAAAGGAGCTGGTGGATGATATCACTGACCGATACAATGTAAACGGTGTGGTAGGCAGTGGTGCGTCAAGAGAGACCCTCCTTAAGGTGGGGGCGGAATTTGCAGATATAATGATAGCTCTTACACCGGTGGATGAGATAAACCTGTTAAGCTGTATGCAGGCGAAACAGGTGGGGACCCAATATACCGTTGCCAGGGTATCAGAGCCCGATCTTGCCCGGGAGATACGATCCCTAAGATCGGAGCACAACATAGATTATATTTTTAATCCCAAATATGACATGGCAGAGGCAGTGGCACTCAGTATAGGTCTTCCGGGAGTGGCGAAGCATGAGGGTGTTTTTGAGGACTTCATGCAGATGGTGACTGTCACCATACAGGAGGATTCTCCCCTTGTAGGCAAGAACATAATGGAGATCCGTAAGGAGATCGACACTCTGTTTTTCATTGGTACTGTATTGCGGAACGGAAAACTCATTGTCCCTCTTGGTGATTTTGTGGTGGAGTCGGGAGATGTTATATGTATCCTTTCCAGCGTCCGGGATATGATGAGAACTCTGCACAAGGTGGGAGTCATTAAAAACAATGTAAAAAAAGTCATGATAGTTGGGGGCGGCATTACTGCAGAGTATCTGACGGATATGCTTTTGGACATGAAAAAAAGCATTACCATAATAGATGCGGATATCGACAGGTGCAGGGATCTGATGGAAAAATATCCTGACGTGCAGGTGGTGTATAAAAACGGTGAACTCTCCGAGATCTTGGAGGACGAGGGCATTGGTTCTGTGGATGCTGTGGTGGCACTTACCGGCAATGAGGAGGAAAACCTGGTGACCAGCATGTACGCCTGGTCAAAAAATGTCCCCTCCATTCTTACGAGAATAGAGACTCCGGGGCATCTGAAGCTTTTGCACAGGGTTAATCTGGATATAACCATTTCATCTTCGGAGATATCCGTGAATAAGCTGATACGCTTCATCCGCAACAGCGAGGCAAGTGACGCACCCAACCAGATAGAAAGCTATTGCACAGTCTCGGATAACAAGGCGGAGGTCATACAGTTTACCGCCGGGGATGATTTCAAATATGACGGTGTCAATATACGTGATCTTTTGTCCCGGTTCAGAAATGGTGTGCTGGTAGCATCCATCTTCAGGAATGGAGAGCTCATTGTACCTTTGGGTGATAAGTGCATAAAAAAGGGCGACAAGGTAATCATCATCTCCGACAAGAAAAACCATGTTGAAAATCTAAATGAGATTTTTGTGAAATAACAAATT
>CAMOZG010000183.1 GCA_946630825.1 uncultured Lachnospiraceae bacterium | reverse complement strand
AGCTTATTTCTCTGCGTCTGGATTCTGTGCTTGTAGATGCTTTTAAATCTACAGGCAAGGGATATCAGACAAGGATCAATGAAGCATTATGGAAAGGTGCCGCACAAATGGGAATCATCATACAGGACTAACTGACGTTTATCCCAAAAACTTGACGTTCGCCCCAAAAGGGTTGAAAAATCCTGTCTTTGACAGTGTTTTGACTAAAAAAGTCCCGAAAGTGGTTCTGTTAGCAGCCATGACTTCCCTTGTCGATCTGTCCAAACCGCCACCAACCGGAAAGACCACTTTTTTGTTGTATAAAAACACCGATAAATGCTATAATGTTCCCACGTTTATGTGATGGGATCAGATGAAAAAGTGATGGCTTTCCGTATATAAGGAGGTGTCCTGTGGCGGTAGATGCTTTTATTGGATTATATGTGGCTATGGCCATAGTGCCCATAGCGGTGCTTTTCTATTTCTTCTTCTTTTCAAAGGGAAGATATGATATACATGCTATTATTCTGTGTATAGTTATCGGAGTAGCAAATATTGCCTATCTTTTTCTGGCACTTTCCACGAATCTGAATGAGATCATTTTAGCTAACAAGATCACCTATATAGGAGGGCTTTTTGCGCCCTATCTGGTTTTCTTTATTGTGTCAAGGATCTGTGAGGTCACGCCTCCCAGGAGTTTTACCTGCTTTCTTTTTATTGCCACCATAGGAGTTCTGGCACTTGTGTTTTCCACAGGATACAGCCACATTTATTATGACGAGATCTATCTGAAATACTGGAACGGCATTGCCTATATAGACAAGACCTACGGCCCCACACATGTGTTGTACCTCATACTTTTATATGGTGAGATAGCGGTTTCTCTGGGGATAGTGGTCCATACCCTGATAAAGAAAAGAAGCATATCAAAAAGGACTGTGATCATCCTTCTTTTGGCTGTTATAGCAAGCTCCATAGTATATCTTTTAGAGAGAATGTTTGGTATCGAGCTTGACCTTATGCCATTTGTATACAGCGTATCACTGGTGGTGACTGTACTTTTATGCAACCGTATGTACATGTACGATATGTCATCCAATGTGCTTTCTGTGTATAACAAAATGAAGCAGTACGGTTATATAGCCTTTGACAATGATCTCCACTATATGAGCTGTAACGAACTGATACTGGAACTTTTTCCTTTTGTATCAGATTTTCAGGTGGATGTAAGGATCGATACGGAGGCTCTGAAAAAGGACGAAAAAAAGGAGTTTTTCTATGAAAAGATCATGGTTCCCTTGCTTTCCTTCTGCGACGACGAGAAGGACGAAATGGATGTGGGGATCGTAAGATACGGTGATCTGTACTTGAGATATACCATACGTGCCCTTTTGTCCGATAAGGACAAGGGGAGCACCAGGCTCGGCTATCTGGTTGAACTTATGGATGATTCTGTCAGGCAGAAGCATATCGAACTTTTGAATGAATCCAACCGTACCTTGGAAAGAGAAAAACAAAGGGCGCTGGAATACTCCATTGAGGCGGAGAGGGCAAACAGGGCGAAAAGTGAGTTTTTGGCAAATATGAGCCACGAGATCCGCACACCCATAAATGCCATAATGGGTATGAACGCCATGATCTTAAGGGATACCAATGACAAGACCGTGGAAAGGTATGCCATGGATCAGAAGCGTTCTGCAGAGATACTGCTTTCTACCATAAATGACATACTTGATTTTTCCAAAATAGAGTCTGGGAAGCTTCAGATCAAGCCCATCCCCTATGAGACCAAAAGTCTTATTTTGGATGTGGTGACCATGGTAAGTCCCCGGATGAAGGAAAAGGGTTTGGAGTTTGATGTGAGGGTGGATGAAAATCTCCCCGTCAGACTTTTTGGCGACATTGAAAGGATCAGGCAGATCTATATAAACATACTTACCAATGCTGTCAAATACACCAGAGAGGGCAGGGTGACGCTGGAGGTTCATGGTGATTTTTCGGATGAATTTAATCTGGTGGCAACCGTATCCGATACAGGCATAGGCATCCAGAAAGAAAATGTAGAAAAAATATTTGACTCCTTTGAGAGAGTTGATGAGAATAAAAACCGCAGTATTGAGGGCACGGGACTGGGACTTGCCATTACAAAGGCGCTCTGCCAGTCAATGGATGGCTCAATTTCCGTAGAAAGTGAATATGGAAAGGGCTCATCCTTTACCATAAGGATTCCGCAAAAAATAGAGGATGAAGCCGGTCTTGGGAAGCTGGATCTTTCAGAGAGTGTGAGACCGGATGAAAGTAAAAAAGCCATCTACAATGTGAGATACAAAGGCTCCATATTAGTGGTGGATGATGTGGAAGTGAATCTGAAGGTGGTGCGTGCCTTTTTAAAGGATTCAGGACTTACGGTGGATACTGCCTCCGGCGGACAGGAATGTCTGGAACGCATTAAGAGGAAAAAATATGATCTTATTTTCCTGGATCACATGATGCCCGGGATGGATGGGGTTGAGACCTTTTCCGAGATGCGGCGTCAAAAACACCCTAACAATTCCACACCTGTGGTGATGCTTACTGCAAACGCCATATCCGGCGCCATGGAGGAATACATGAAAATGGGCTTTGACGACTATCTTTCAAAGCCTGTAAAGCCGGAAGAGCTTTTTGGCATGATATCCAAGTTCATTACACCGGAAAATGAAAACGGTGAAGAGAAAGCCGCCACGGATGATGAGGTTATGCCGGAATGGCTGAAGGGTATTTTGGATGTGGATACAGGCCTTTCCTACTGCATGGAAAATATCGGTCTTTATCTGGATGTGGTAAGGACTTATGTCAGGAAGAATTCCTACGACACATTGGTTGAGAAGTATGATGGTGGTGACTTCAAGGACTATCAGATAGCCGTCCACTCGGTAAAGTCCACCTCGAAAAATATCGGTGCCATGGATATGTATGAGAATGCCCTCGCCATGGAAAATGCCCTGAAATCCCAAGATATGGATTATGTGAAAGAGCATCACAGCGAGCTTTTGGAAATGTACAAAGGACTTTTAGATGAGCTGAAAG
>CAMOZG010000182.1 GCA_946630825.1 uncultured Lachnospiraceae bacterium | reverse complement strand
AGGAAATTAAAACCTTAATTTCCTCTTCCTCAATCACTCCTTAATTATCAGATTCGCACAGGCAATATCATTCGCCAGATCCAAAACCTCCCCGGTCTCTATCACTACGACCTTTGGGCGGAGTGCGTACCTCGGATCGTTGCTGACCACCTTTGCCAGCCTGCCATCAGAAAGAGTAACATTGGAATCCACCGGGTACAGTATCACCGATCCCAAAAATGCCTCAATAGCCTTGATATCCAGCTCCCCGGTCATGGACATTATCATCTCCACAGCCTCACGCTTGGGAAATGCTTCCTTATAAGGACGAACAGTTACCAGAGCATCAAAGATATCCGCAACCGAAATAAGCCGGGCAAAGGTGTGAATCTGCGCCTCATCCACTCCCATGGGATATCCCTTTCCGTTTATTTTTTCGTGATGCTGCAGCACTCCGGCAAGTATCGCCTTTGAAAAGCCCTCTTTCTTTTCATTGAGAATATTATAGCCATAGAGGGGATGGTGCTTCATGAGCTGGAATTCCCTGTCATTAAGCCGTCCGGGTTTATTAAGGACATCATTGGGGATCTTTGATTTACCCATATCATGCAAAAGTCCCGATATTCCGATCTCTCTGACCTGATCCTTTGAAAGCCCGTATTTTTTTGCAATGATCATGGACATGGTGGCAACGTCCACACTGTGCTTAAATGTATATTCGTCGCTCACCTTAAGCATGCTGATATCCACAGCCACTGCTGAATTTTCAAATATAGCGTCAGTAAGCTCCTTTGCTATATTGTGTGTTTCCTCAATAAAGCCGGGGGAATCGGTATTGGCAAAAAGGTACTGAACCCCCTCTCCCACTCTCTGCTTTACGTTGTCTGAAAGAGCTACCTTCTGGGGATCCTCGACCCTTTCCCGGGCTATGACCTTTTTGGTATGATCGGGAAGAGGCACCTGCTTTGCCTGCTCCTGTGGCTTTTTTTCCTCTTCAACAAGGGTATCTGTAATATATACTCCGTTGATCCCGCGCTCCTGAAGATATTTGATCTGGAAGCTGTCTAAATAAACCCCCCTTTTGATCATTACACGACCTGTCACGTCGGTAATGGGTTGGTCTATTATCATCCCTTCCTTTAGGATCCTGGTACTTGTAAAAGTCCTTTTGGCCATAATTATTCCTCTTGACTCCTAACTGTAATACACATCCAAAGCAGCATACAGTGAATCCAGGGCATGATCGGGATCTCCCGGTGAGGCAGTGGGAAGCACCGCATGAAGCACCCGCTCATCCAGCTTTGCCGCCAGTCTTGCCGACACCACAGGGGAATATCCGTCCACCACCACAGCGGTCTCATTGAATACTCCTCCCAAAAATATTCCCACCATACAGGCTATATCCTCATTACCGTATCTGGTCAAAAGATCAAATACATCTGTGGCATCCCCTGCCATAAGGGATCTGCTTATGGCTCTGGCACCCTCTATTGCCGCCGGTCCCACTTCACCGGTTATTATCACATTGGCGCCCTCAGCCTTTGCATCCTCCACCAGCTTTACCCCATAGCCTATGGTATCGATCACAGCCTTTATATCAAGCCCCAGAGTGTCCGCAGCCTCCCCGGCTCCACAGGTAAAAAGGCTGTAGTTTGTGATCTCTATATCCGATCTTTTCTGCAGTGCAGCTATACGGCATATGGCATCATAGGGTGTCCCCATATCCTCGGGAATACTTTTTACATGGTAGGCATCCACTATGGATATTCCAAGCTCCGCCAGTCTGGTCACCGCCTCCATATAAGCCACCTGACGCTGGGCGGCATCATCCCTGAGCCGCTCCGCAGTACCCTCCACACTGTAGATCTTGGATATGAGCCTTTCCCCCGCAGACTTTTTAAGCAGTCCTATCATGTCATATGGTGAAGAGATCACTGCCACACTGCCCTTTGGCTCTTCTTCTCCAAAACCATAGGAAGCCCAGGCAAATGCGACCCCTGCCTTACTGCAGGCATCCATATCTCCCTGTGTGTCACCTACATAGACGGGATTCTTAAAGCCGTTCCTGTCTGCCACCGCCCTAATATTTTCGGCTTTTCCAAGACCTGTATGACCGTAGCATTCGGTGTCGCTGATCAGATGCTCCACTCCGTTTTTTTCCATAAAAAGCTCAATATACCCCTCCTGACAGTTGGATACTATGGCAAGCTTCGCCCCCATATCATATAGGGTATAAAGGGTCTCTATAACGCCGTCATAACAGATGTCCTCTTCACTGGCGGCAAGATCATCATTTTCGTACTCTATGGATCTGTACATGATGGTCTTTCTCTCATCACTGTCTTTATCGGGCAAAAGCTCCGCTGCGATCTCATCCATGGTCTTGCCAAAAAGGGATCTGAGTCTGTCAGGAGTCACTTCGATATTTGCCCCCAGTTCATAAGCCGCCCTGTTCCAGGCACCTGCCACAATAGTCCTGCTGTCCCAGAGTGTCCCATCCACATCTAAAATTATTCCATCAAAAGCCATTTATTTCTCCTCATCCTCAATACTCTATCCCTTCACGTGCCGCCACACCATCATCATAGATATGCCTGACCTTTTTCATCTCCGTAATATAATCCGCAATATCAAAAAGCCACTTTGGCGGTCTCCTGCCGGTAATTATGATCTCCCTGTCAGATCTTTTCTCCGATAATATCTCCTTTAACAGGGCTTCATCCAAAAGCTTGTGTTCCAATGCCGCAGCAAGCTCGTCAAGTAGAATTATATCATATTCACCCTCTTTGGCACACTCCAAATTCTTCTTGATTATCCCGGAATTTTCCAAAAGTTCATCATGCGTCATGTCCGAGACCCTGATGGCGGAGCCTGCCTTTCCGGCATAGACAGTGGCTCCAAGTTTTTTTAACACTGCCACCTCGCCACTGTCACCTCTTTTTAAAAACTGAACCACGCAGACCCTTTTTCCGTGACCTATGGCTCTGATGCAAAGCCCCACCGCCGCGGTGGTCTTGCCCTTTCCGTCGCCGTAATAAAGATGTATTGCCATTTGCTCCTACCCCATTCACATGCGGACCGTCTCAATCATTCTACAAGTATATATTC
>CAMOZG010000181.1 GCA_946630825.1 uncultured Lachnospiraceae bacterium | reverse complement strand
AAAAAAACCCCGGGCTCCCTTGAGGAGACCCGGGCACGCACAAGATGTGCGCCATGCGAGGTTTGGACCTTCAAAAAATGAACTAAAAAGCCTCAGCCGCAGATTCTGTCTCGGTGTGATACTTGTCAAGTATCAGTCTCTGCATTTCTTCTCTGGTGGAAGACTTGATGGGATGAGCAATATCCTTATATTCACCATCAGTAGTCTTACGACTGGGCATAGCAATAAACATACCCTTATCACCATCAATTATCTTAATATCATGTACTACAAACTCATCATCAATGGTGATTGAAGCAACTGCCTTTAATTTGCCTTCTCGCTCTGTTTTTCTGATTCTAATATCTGTGATCTGCATATCATATTTCCTCCTGTTAAACTATGGCACATTATACATAAAAAATATCAGTTTGGCAAGGAAAAAGTAAAATACTATATTCCGAACCTGTTATTTCTCTCGGAGACAACCTTTATCTCACCCTCGCCAATGTAATTTGTGTCCGCCAAAAGCGTCTCGTTACTTTCCACTATGCAGTTTTCCACCCTGACATTATCACCTATGTATGCTCCGTTAAGGATGATGGAGTTTTTGATGACACTGTTATTGCCAACAAAAACCTTCTTAAACAGAACGGAATTCTCAATACTGGAATTAATGATACATCCTGAACCTATGAGGGAGTTTTTCACATCCGATCCCACATTGTATTTGGCGGGAGGCAGGTCATATGCCTTGGAGTAGATCCGGGGCTCATCCTTGAAGAAGAACTTTCTCACCTCCGGCTTTAAAAAGTCCATGTTGGTCTGATAGTATGCTTCCACCGTGGAGATATTGCTCCAGTAGGTCTCAAGCATGTATCCAAAGATCTTTTTCATGCCCTTATAGCGTATCAGGATATCCGTAACAAAATTGTATCTGCCCTCGTCATTGCACTGCTCCAAAAGCTCTATGAGCTTGCGGCGTCGAATAATGTATACACCAGTGGAGACCAGATTGGAATGAGCCATCATGGGCTTTTCCTCAAACTCGGTGATGACTCCGTCATTATCCATCTTCACTGTACCGAATCTGGACAGGTCATCCCCCTCAGGAGCTCTGGCGCAGACCACGGTAATATCCGCCTGCTTTTGGATGTGATACTCCAGCACGGGATTGAAGTCCATCTTGCAGACTATATCACCGCTGGCTATGACCACATAGGGCTCGTGGCGTTTTTTCAAAAAGTCTATATTCTGCCACATGGAGTCTGCCGTACCCCTGTACCACCAGCTATTGTCTGCTGTCACGGTAGGAGTGAACAAAAACAGACCTCCCTGCTTACGTCCGAAATTCCACCACTTGGCAGAGTTCAGATGCTCATTTAATGACCTGGCATTATACTGGGACAGCACTGCCACCGTCTGAATACGGGAGTTGGTCATATTGGAAAGTGTAAAATCTATACTGCGGTAGCTGCAGCCCACCGGCATGGCAGAGATAGCTCTCTTGTCAGAGAGATTACGCATACGGCTGCTGTTGCCACCTGCTAAAATAATACCTAATGCCTTCATAGCTGCTCACCTGCCTTTATGATGTATCCGCCGCTCTCAAGCTCGAGATCGGGGTAGTCGTCCTCTTCGGTTACTCCGCGGATAGCTGTATTCTTGCCGATAGTAACTCCGGAGGGTATCACCGACTCTGCGCCGATCACCGCCAGCCCGAAGCTGTATATGCTTGGATTAAGTTTGCTCTCTGCTTCCTCCCCAACGCCTATCTTTATATTGTCACCGATAACACAGTTTTCGGCTATGATGGATTTTTCCACCGTTACATTCTTTCCTATAACCGTGCCCGACATGATTATGGAGTCCCGGATCACCGATCCTTCACCTATCTCCACACCTGCTCCCAATACAGATCCCGTCACCTCGCCGGATATCACATCCCCTGCGCCAATGATGGCTTTGCTGATACGGGCAGAGGGTCCTATAAACTGGGGCTCTATAATGGTCTGGCTGGTGTATATCTTCCAGAATTCCTCGTACAGGTTGAACTCGGGGATCAGATCGATAAGCTCCATATTGGCTTCCCAATATGATCCCAAGGTTCCCACGTCCTTCCAGTAGCCTGAAAACTCATAGGCAAATATCCTCTGTCCCTTTTCATGACAATAGGGAATGACGTGCTTTCCGAAGTCACAGTTGCTCTGATCCTTTAAGGCTATCAAAGCTTCACGAAGAACCGGCCAGGAGAAGATATATATACCCATGGATGCCAGATTGCTCCTGGGATGCTCCGGCTTTTCCTCAAACTCCGTGATCTGCTTATTTTCATCAGTCATGACCACTCCGAAGCGGCTTGCCTCCTCTATGGGAACCGGGAATGCCGCAATGGTCACATCCGCATTGTTTTGCTTATGGAAATCCAGCATGGCCTCATAGTCCATCTTGTAGATATGGTCTCCCGAAAGTATGAGGACATACTCGGGATTATATGATTCCATGTACCTCAGATTCTGATATATGGCATTGGCAGTACCTGAATACCACTCACTGTTGTCACTCCTCTCATAGGGAGGAAGTACAGACACTCCGCCATTGGTGCGATCCAGATCCCAGGGAATACCTATACCAATATGGGAATTCAGCTGCAGCGGCTGATACTGGGTAAGCACTCCCACCGTATCAATACCGGAATTAATGCAGTTACTGAGGGGAAAATCAATGATCCTGTACTTTCCTCCAAAGGCAACTGCCGGCTTCGCTACATCTGATGTGAGAACTCCCAGACGGCTTCCCTGACCACCTGCCAAAAGCATCGCGATCATTTCCTTGCTCATCATAGTCATCACCTCGCATAAAATAAGTCATCATGGTGTGGCATATCGTAAAGCCCTGTGATACAAAGGCTCCATAAGCACACATCCCAGTCCCAAAGCGCGCCGTTACCGCGCAATATACTTATAAATCAGTATAACAAATCAAGAAACCAACTGCAACAAAATTACCAAAAATCTTTTTATTTGGGGGGCAAATTTGGAAACTATAGACAAAAATAGTGGCTGCGCGAATGCACAGCCACTAAATATAGATTATTTAATCAACTTCTCCGTTCTTGTATCTGGTGACAAGAGACTCGATACGCTCATAGGGATCCAGCAGGGTGGATA
>CAMOZG010000180.1 GCA_946630825.1 uncultured Lachnospiraceae bacterium | reverse complement strand
AAGGTACGGGACTTGGCATGACCATAGTAAGCCGCCTTCTTAAGATGATGGACAGCCGGATAGAAGTGGAAAGCGAATACGGTAAGGGCTCTACCTTCGCATTTACGATACGGCAAAAGGTCAAGAATGCCACACCCATAGGAGACTATCAAAGAACCTTGGAGCACAGCCGTGAAGAAAAGATCATGGGGATCACCTTCAGGGCACCGAAGGCGCGGATACTTGTAGTGGATGATAATGCCATGAACCATAAGGTTGCCAAGAATCTGTTAAAGCTCTTTGACATCATTCCCGACCATGCACTCTCAGGAGCGGAGGGAATAGAATATGTCCGAAAGAATAAATATGATATTATCTGTCTCGATCACATGATGCCGGAGATGGACGGTATCGAGACACTGGAATGTCTGAGAAGTGAGGACCTTTTGCCCGAAAATACAGTCGTTTTGGTCATGACCGCAAACGCCGTGGTGGGGGCAAAGGAGATGTATCTGGAGAAAGGCTTTGATGACTATATCTCAAAACCCATTGAAGTGGAGGTTTTGGCAAATAAGATTAAAAAATATCTGCCACCTGAAATGATCTGTGAGGTATCACCGGAGTCAGAGGATATTTCCGGGGAGGCTTTTAGCCATGAGAAAGATGAGCCTTCGGCTGTCGAAGATCTTGAGGTTTTTGAATTTGAACCGGAGAAAAAGTCCTATAACGGCTCTGATGATGCTGTGGAAAAACTCAGTCAGATCGGTATTGATACAGACGGGGGTCTTACCTACTGCATGAACGATACCGATTTCTACATTGAGGTGCTGACAGATTATTACACCGGTCAAAAGGAAAGGTGTGAAAAGCTTCAAAAGCTTTTGGATGAGAAAAATGCCAAGGAGTACGGCATCCTGGCACATGCCATAAAGAGCAACAGCCGTACCGTAGGCATAACAGACCTGCCGGAGATGGCTTTTGCTTTGGAAGAAGCAGGAAAAAACGGCGACCTGGATTACATAATGGAACACCACGGAGAATTTGTGTCGGAATATGGAAAAATGGCAGAGGAGATCGGACAGATCTTAAGTGTAGACTACAGGAAGGACAGTTGATTTGGCAAAGTGCATAATGGTACAGGGTACCATGTCAAATGTAGGGAAGAGTATTATTACGGCCGCCCTGTGCAGGATATTTGCACAGGACGGTCTTCGTGTGTGTCCTTTTAAAAGTCAGAACATGGCTTTGAATTCCTTTGTTACCGAAGATGGCAGGGAAATGAGCAGGGCACAGGTGCTGCAGGCGGAAGCCGCAGGTATAAAGCCGGATGTGCGAATGAATCCCATACTCCTAAAGCCCACCGGGGATATGAAAAGTCAGGTGATCGTAAATGGAGAGGTGCTGGGAAATTGCCCTGCAAAAGAGTATTTCAAGATGAAGAAGAGCCTGGTGCCAAAAATCCTTTCGGCTTATAACAGCCTGGCGGAAAAATATGATGTGATCGTGATAGAGGGTGCCGGTTCTCCGGCGGAGATAAATCTTCGGGAAGATGATATCGTAAACATGGGACTGGCGGAGCTTGTGGATGCTCCGGTGATATTGGTGGGAGACATAGATCCCGGCGGGGTCTTTGCCCAGCTCTACGGCACCATGGAGCTTTTAAATGAAAAGGAGAGAAAAAGGATCATAGGAACTGTGATAAATAAGTTCAGGGGGGATATCTCTCTTTTAAAGCCGGGTTTGTCACAGCTTGAGGCTCTTACCGGGGTGCCGGTGCTGGGGGTGCTGCCCTATATGAAGCTTGATCTGGATGAGGAGGATTCCCTGGGGATTTCATCAGAAACCCCTGATGGGATCTCACATGATCTGGATATCTGTGTGATCCGGCTGCCCCATATATCAAATTATACGGATATAACACCCCTTACTCTGCATCCTGCCATGGGGATAAGATATGCGGACAGCGTCAGGACTCTCGGAAAACCCAATTTGATCATTTTGCCGGGAACGAAAAACACCATAGCCGATCTTAAGTGGTTAAAAGATAACGGATTGTATGATGCAATTTTGTCCGCAAACAAAGAAGGCACGGCGGTGCTTGGCATCTGCGGAGGATATCAGATGCTGGGTGAGGTGGTATCGGATCCACTGGGGGTGGAATCGGATGAGAAGGAAGAGTGCGAGGGGCTGGGGCTTTTGCCTGTAAAGACTGTGCTTAAAAAAGAAAAGACCAAATGCCAGAGTCGGGCAAAGGGTGTGGGAGCCTTTGAGGGTGTGGATCTTTTGGGCTATCAGATCCATAACGGAAGCACACAGGTATCAGGGGCTCGTGCCTTTTGCATTTTAGATGACGGTAAAGAAGAGGGGGCAGTGTGTGGCAATGTATATGGCACCTATCTCCACGGAGTTTTTGACAGTGGAAAACCGGTGAGTGTGCTGGCGGATCTCCTTTTAAATGCGGCAGGGAAAGAGCCTGTGAATTACAAGATGGAAAATGCTTTTGATCACCGTAAGGGGCAGCTTGATGCTTTGGCTTTTACGGTGAGAAGCAGTCTTGATATGGACGAGATAAGAAGGTATGTGGGATGATATTGGATCCAAAGGAAATTGAAAAAAAGAGCATGGAGATAATTGATGGCAGGCTTCATGATATGGGACTAAAGCTGCCTTTTGAATATGAGCACATAGTTCGGCGGGTAATACATACCACGGCGGATTTTGATTTTGCAAAAAATATGTGCTTTGTGGGGGAGGTTTCAAAGGTTAGTTTGAAAAATGCCCTTATTATCACAGACACAAACATGACACTTGCGGGGATCTCCAAGCCGGGGATCGGGCGGCTTTCGGCAAGGGCGGACTGCTATATGGCAAAGGAGGCTGTGGCTTCGGAGGCAAAGGCATTGGGGGTGACCAGGGCGGTGGTTTCCGTCCGACATGCCATAAGAGAAAACAAAGAGGCGGCAGAGGGCAGTATGGTTTATTCCGTGGGGAATGCACCTACGGCGCTTTTTGAACTTTGTGATCTTATAGAGAAGGGCTTTCGCCCCAGGCTTGTTATAGCAACTCCGGTGGGTTTTGTAAATGTGACGGAGGCAAAGGAGGCTATGGCGGAGTGCTGTAGGATCCATGACATCCCCTGTATCGTGGCATATGGGAATAAGGGAGGCAGCACTGTGGCGGCAGCCATCATAAATGCAATGATATATAAGGAGATCGAGTCT
>CAMOZG010000179.1 GCA_946630825.1 uncultured Lachnospiraceae bacterium | reverse complement strand
CAATTTGGAATCTTTGTTGTTGCACTAATAGGTCTCGTATTCGAGATATGCCATAAAAGCAAAAAATAACCGCCCCTAATTTGGAAACCTGTGGCGGTTATTCTGCTATAATTCCAAGGGGCTACCGCTCCTTTTGTTTACTAATTATATCATATTCCGAAGAAAAATCAACACAAGAAAGGATCATATCATGAGCAAAGAAAAGGTTGTACTCGCCTATTCCGGCGGGCTGGACACAACAGCCATAATACCATGGCTGAAGGAAAACTACGACTACGAGGTTATCTGCTGCTGTATCGACTGCGGACAGGAGGAGGAGCTGGATGGACTGGAGGAAAGAGCCATTTCCTGCGGAGCCTCCAAGCTTTATATCGAGGATATAGTGGATGAATTTTGTGACGATTATATAGTTCCCTGCGTACAGGCAGGTGCGGTATATGAGCATAAATACCTGCTGGGAACCTCCATGGCACGCCCCGGTATAGCAAAGCGTCTGGTGGAAGTGGCAAGAAAAGAAGGCGCCACAGCCATCTGCCACGGAGCCACCGGCAAAGGTAATGACCAGATCAGATTTGAGCTTGGGATCAAAGCATTAGCTCCCGATATCAAGATTATCGCAGCATGGAGAGACGACAAGTGGACCATGGACAGCCGTGAGTCAGAAATTGAATACTGCCGCGCCCATGGCATCAACCTGCCTTTTTCCGCAGATCAGTCCTACAGCAGAGACAGAAATCTGTGGCACATAAGCCATGAGGGGCTGGAGCTTGAGGATCCCGCCAACGAGCCCGATTATGACCATCTTCTGGTTTTGGGTGTATCTCCCCAAAAGGCTCCTGATGAAGGTGAATATGTTACCATGACCTTTGAAAAGGGCGTCCCCACCTCAGTGAACGGCAAAAAGATGAAGGTCTCGGATATCATCCGTGAGCTTAACCGCTTAGGTGGCAAGCACGGTATAGGCATCATTGATATAGTTGAAAACCGTGTAGTCGGCATGAAGAGCCGCGGAGTATATGAGACCCCCGGAGGCACCATTTTAATGGAGGCTCACGATCAGTTGGAAGAGCTGGTTTTGGACAGAGATACCATGGATGTTAAAAAGGATATGGCTAACCGTATGGCACAGATAGTTTATGAGGGTAAGTGGTTCACTCCCCTTCGTGAGGCTGTACAGGCTTTTGTGGAGAGCACCCAGGAATATGTTACCGGCGAGGTGAAATTTAAGCTCTATAAGGGCAATATCATAAAGGCAGGCACCACTTCTCCCTACTCTCTCTACAGTGAGTCATTGGCAAGCTTTACCACCGGCGATCTCTATGATCACCATGACGCCGAGGGCTTTATCACCCTCTTCGGTCTACCCAGTAAGGTGAGAGCCATGAAGCTTATGGAAGCCAATAAATAATTGCTATACTAGAAAAGGCGAGGCCATCTGCTTCGCCTTTTTTATTTAATTGATCCCCAAACCTGACACAGGGCAAATGCAGCCACATCCACAGCCACTATGGTGGAGCCCACCGGTGTGCCTGCCAAAATAGAAAAGATTATCCCAAGCACCGCACACACCACAGAAAGCACAGCTGAACATATGGTCACAGACAGAAAGCTTTTAAATACCCTCATGGCGGATAGTGCCGGGAATATCACCAAAGCCGAGATCAGAAGAGACCCCACCAGATTCATTGCCAGCACGATTATCACCGCTATCACCACCGCTATCATCAGGTTGTACCCCGAGGTATTTGTACCCACAGCCTTGGAAAAATTCTCATCAAAAGTTACGGCAAATATCTTGTTGTAAAAAAACACAAATATGCCTATCACCAGCACGGACAGCACCACACAAAGCGCCACCTCAAAGGATGTAAGGGTCAGAATGGAGGTGGATCCAAAAAGAGTGGAGCACACATCCCCAGCCAGATTTGTGGAGGTGGAGAAAATATTCATAAGCAGGTAACCAAATGCCAAGGCAGCCACAGATATCATTGCCACTGCCGCATCTCCCTTGATCCGTGTATTGGCTCCGGTGCGAAGTAAAAGAACGGCACTTACCACCGTAACCGGAAGTACAATAAGCATCTCATTTGTCAGATTAAAAACCGAAGCAATGGCTATGCCTCCAAATGCCACATGGGAAAGCCCGTCACCTATGAAGGAAAATCTCTTAAGTACAAGCGTCACACCTAAAAGTGAAGAGCAAAGAGCAATAAGCACTCCTACAATAAGGGCATATCTGACAAAGGGATATTGTAAATACATAAAAACCGTATCCATCTAAATAACCTCCTGGCGGCTCAAAAAGAGTCTTCCCACCTCACTACTTAAGTAATCATACTTACTGCCAAAAAATATCTCATCCCCGATATGGAGAATGTGGCTTGCATAATTTATAGCCGCCTCTATATCATGGGAAACCATGATTATGGTAATTCCCTCATCATTTATTTTTTTGATCAGATCATACATCTCGGTGGTCACCACGGGATCCAGCCCCGATACAGGCTCGTCCAAAAGCAGGACTTTCTGGGTGGCACACAGGGCTCTTGCCAAAAGTACCCTCTGCTGCTGCCCTCCGGAAAGTTCCCGGTAGCACCTGTCAGAAAGCTGTGTAAGTCCCATACGCTCAATATTTTTTTCAGCCAGCTTTTTTTCACTGCTGTTATAAAAAGGTCGAAGACCCATACGGCTCTGACAGCCCGAAATAACAATCTCCTTTACGGATGCCGGAAAATCTCTTTGCACCAGAGTCTGCTGGGGCAGATAGCCTATTTCGTTTCTTTTGAGTCCGTCACCGGTGCTGAGCTCGCCCCCTAAGGGCTCTCTCAGATTGAGAATGGTTTTCATAAGAGTGGTTTTGCCGGAGCCGTTTTCGCCCACTATGCACAGGTAGTCACCGGCATTCACCGAAAAACTCAGATCATGAACTATTACCTGATCATCATAACCCAATGACAGATGACTGGCAGAAATCAGGGACATATCAGGGTGCCTCCTCAAATTTTTCGTGGATTATCTCGCGTTCCACATCAGAGAGGTGTATCATTGCGGTATCCTCCATTGTATCATCCAGACCGGTAAGAGCAGCAAAAGGCGCAAACTGGGCTGCCCTTGCCTGGCGGGACATGGGGGTATATCGCTTAGATACGGGACGATCCATATCTATGATATCATCATAGTTTGTTGTGTTCATAAAGTACCTTTCAAAAAAATCCGATTGTACCCACAACCGGATTTGAGTAAAAAATATAA
>CAMOZG010000178.1 GCA_946630825.1 uncultured Lachnospiraceae bacterium | reverse complement strand
CTTAAGAAGTATGGCAAGAAGACTTGCACATACAAGAGAGGCACAAAGAAGATCTAAGTTGGTCTTAAAGCTTTAAAAGATGATCAGTATGATCTGATCTTAGGGAGGCACCTTATCAGGTGCTTCCCATTTTTAGATAATAGAAGAATGGGGAATTTGCCCCAGAGGAGAAATAAATGAAATTAAAAAAGATATTAGCAGTTGCTTTGGCAGCAACTACAGCACTTTCATCAGGTGTAGCCTATGATATGATCGGTGCCGGTGCGGATACTGCTGAAGCTGCCAAAAGCGGATTTCAAAATGTGGGTGATGTATTTAGTGTGGAAGCGCCCTTTGGTGATGGTATAGTTTACACATTTAAAGTCACAAAGCCCATACTGGATGGTGTTCTTAGTGATGATAAGGATACCGGAGCCACAAATGCGATTTATAAATATGGAGAGGCATTAGGAGGGGAGTTTGTAGGGGATCAGTATGTTGATTTTGATGATGCTGGATGTGTTACCCTTACATCAATCTCCATACCTCAAAGTGCGGTAACATTTTTTGAAAGCAATATCGGAGCCGTGCCGATAGTCGTGCCGGAGAGTATCAGTAATAATGAAACTACCGTAAAAGATTGGAAAACATCTACCGTTATTTCTACTGTAGCTGACGGAGCCGGTCACGGCAAATATTATGTTACAGCTATTGACTTAGACGGAGATAGCGTGACCTATTCGGATAAGGTAAACTCACTGTTGGTCACCTCAGGTATGGCTGGTCATATAACCTCTCTTAAGAGTGACAATTTCAAAAACCTCAGGTTTTTTGGAAATATTGATATGACAAATGTCGCTCAGATCACTACGATTACACCTACATCACCTCTTGTGGGGAAGGTCAAATTTGACCAGGCAGAGACCTTTGACGTATCAAATACCAGTGTTCGCATGAATCAGATCAATGGTAGCGGTATTTACGATACAAATGGCTATTTGCCTGATGATGGTCTGATTGACAGAGAAGTGATAAAGACATTGGATGTTTCCTCACTTAACAAGGATGTGCAGGGTGATGGTGATGGTTTTCTGGATTTGAATGTCACCACCGATGATGCAGTAAGCAATCTGAAGTCTGTAGACATATCCGGAAATACAAAGCTGAAGGAATTTTATGTAAGCTTTGGTTCCGGGGATGGAGCAGTTTTAAATATCTCAGATGACACAGCACTTGAAGGTCTGGGAGTATGGGGTGATGGATCATACAAAGGTGTCAGATTTATCACTGATGGAAGCAATGAGACTTATGATCTGGATCTGTCATTTATGAATAATGCTAACTATGTAAATATCCGCAGGACGAATATTACATCCTTTACAGCTCCGGGATTCAAAGCTATAACGGATGCTGATCCGGCAAATGATGATTATGACAGATATCTCAATGTAGGGGAAAACGGTCTTAGATCAGTCAACCTCAGTGCTGCTTCAAATGCAAAGAAGGTTATTTTAAGAGACAATGAGCTTTTGGATTGTGATATCTCAGGTCTGGCAAATGCCACTACCATAGATCTGGAGCATAACTTCCTTACAGCTCTTGACACATCTAGTCTGGAGAAACTGACATCATTAAATACTACGAATAACTTTATCAGTGCTGATAACTTTACCAAATCAGATAAACAGACATCCCTCAGCTTAGGGACACAGCGCGCAGATGATGTGTTGTTCAGATGGATGTACACCGGGGATATCGGAAAAGCCTCCGGTTCTGATGCTAGGGCGCTTATGAAGCTTGGTGGAACAGGAACCCTTTCAGCAAGGATCTTTGTCGAGGATGCACCTGATGGATTTGCTGAAAAGCTTGCAGGTACTATCAAGTGGACCGAGAGCAATTCTGCTGAGACATCTGCAGTGACTCTTGGAGAAGGTCAGGTAGTGTCAGCCGTGGAAAGAGACATGAATGATGGTGTATACACTTATGCTAATAATGGTAATGATGCATACAATGTATATGGTACATACACGTCAGATATTACAGTATCTGTACCGGTGACGGCAAATGCCACAAAGACAGCAGCAGAAAAGATCACTCTCCAGTTTGGTAATACCAAAAAGGATATCAATATTTCCAATGACAATATCATTCTCGTAAACTATGATATTGAGTCTGGTATTGAGAGTGAAAACGTAAAGACCCAGACATGGAATAAAAAGATGCTTTCCTATGCACCTATGTTCTTCCCCACAGAGGCATTTGCCTTGAATGCCGCAGGTACAGTGGATGCATCCCTTACCAGTGCAAAGCCTATAGCTTATGATGAGAGCTGGTGGGATGGCACACATACTGCTGAAGAGGAGTTTGACAGAGAATATAGGGAGATCAATGGTGTGACATTTACAAAGTGGAATACCATGGCAGATGGTACCGGCACTGCTGTTTCTGCAGGTGCTAAGCTTAAGGCTCTGACAGAGGATACTACCGTATATGCTAACTATACAGAAAATACCTATTCCATCAGCTATGGCGCATCATACAAGCCCTCATCTGTGACTGTAACAGGTTCTACTCCTACCCAGACCGGACTGAAGTATGGTGAGGATGTCACATTAAATACAAATGGATTTACCACATCAAAGGGTAATTACTATGGATGGGTAAGGAGCGGATCAGATGGTCTTTTACAGTCATACTATAGTGATGGAGCAGGAGTAAAAGGCCTCGGTGCAGCAGATAAAAAGACTGAGTCCATCAGACTTGAAGCAATCTATGGTGATGCCGACCACTATATATCTGTAAAGGAGAGCTCACTTTCTCTCGTGGAGGGTGACCCTGTTGAAGGATATTATCTGGCTTCGGATCTTAAACCCGTGGTAACAGGAGATCCTACTTTAACAAACAAGGACAGACAGACAGGCGTTGATCTGGGATATAGCAGCATAGACAATTATAGATTCCACACATCTGACTCAGAAGTAGTCGAAATAGAATGGATCAGTGAATTCGATGGAACCGATGAAACCTATATACCCTATATTGTTGCCAAGGGAGCCGGTACGGCAACTGTGTATGTCCGTGATGATGAATACAACAATATGGCAGCTATCTCTGTAACTGTACAGTCCAAGGAGGAAGCCGCTGCCTCAGCAGAACAGAAAGCAAAGATCGCAGCAGCTAACAAGGCTATCGAGGCAGGTGAGACTACAGACGTATCTGACTACAGCACATACGCTGCAAAGGTTAAGAAGAACGCTGACGGCGAGAACACCGTTACC
>CAMOZG010000177.1 GCA_946630825.1 uncultured Lachnospiraceae bacterium | reverse complement strand
GAAGAAGTATTGAAAGATGAGGGTGTTATGAGTACCATAGAAAGATTAGAACAAGCCAGAGAAAAAGCGCTGGCTGACAGCAAAGCCGAAGGCAAAGCTGAAGGTATGGAAGAGGGGCAGCTTGCCAGTATCCGTTCCCTGATGGAAACAATGGGTATGTCCGCCAAGGATGCCATGAAAGCTCTTAAGATATCTGCTGCCAATCAAAAAAAATTCGTAGCTATGCTTTAACCGGAATGCAGCCGGAGCACTTCCTTTTGTATCCTGTTTAGCACTTGCTTCTTGTTTCCGCTCCACTTTGGAGCCACCAGGATCTTTTTGTCTCCATCACCGGTCATTCTATGGATAACAACATTATCCGGAATGACCCTTATGCACTCCTTTAATATGTCTATATACTCATCCTCACTGAGAGGAGTTACCTTCCCTTGTTTATATTCTTCATATAGATCTGTTCCTGAAAGGATATGAAGCAGTTGGAGCTTGATCCCTGTGGCGCCACTGCTGCATACATACCCTACAGTATCAACCATATCAGAAACTGTCTCCCCCGGCAGCCCCAGAATAACATGGGTTATAACCTCAACACCGATATTTCTAAGATCCGCCACCGCCTTGTCATAAACCTTCAGATCATATCCTCGCCGGATATACTCAGCCGTTCTTTTATGAATAGTCTGCAAGCCAAGCTCCACCCACACCGGTTTTATACCATTCAGATCCGCCAAAAGCTGCAGCACATCATCCTCCAGACAATCCGGTCTGGTTGCTATGGAAAGGGCAACTACATCAGGATGGTCAATTGCTTCTGTATAAAGCCTTTTGAGTCGATCCACAGACCCATAAGTTCCCGTGTATGCCTGGAAGTAGGCAATATACTTTCCACCGGTTATTTTCTTTGCGACAAGTTTTTTCCCCTCTTCGATCTGATCTGTGATGGACATTGCCGGATCTGAAGCAAATTCACCGCTTCCACCGGCAGAACAGAAAATACAGCCCCTTGTGTCTAAAGTACCGTCCCGGTTCGGACAGGTAAATCCCCCGTTTAAGGCAATTTTGTAAACCTTGCAGCCAAAGGTCTCTTTAAGATGATCGCTCAGTAACCTCATAGTAATTTCACCCTTTTATAAAAGATGGCAGAGGCTATTTTTGAGAGTCTGTTTTTGACAGTTCATTGGATTCCGAAAAAATCCTTTTTTCAAACCTCATTTTTATAAGAGCCCCCACCGGAACAGCCAAAAGCATACCCAAAAGTCCGCCTATGGCTCCACCGGCGATCAGGGATGCCACCACCAAAAGGGGATGCACATGCACTGTACCTGCCAAAAGTCTTGGATTTATAACGTTTCCATCAATAAACATCAGCACCGCAACAATTATAAGACCTGTTACAAGCATCCTTGGATCCCAGTGGATGATATTTACAACTATTATAATTCCATATCCTATTATGGGTCCCACATAGGGTATCAGATTTCCAAACCCGATTATCGCGCCTATTACAATGGAATAGGGCATGCCCACAACAGTCAGTGCGATGGATGATATAATGCCGATCAAAAGTGCATCTATGGTCTGCCCTCTGATATAACCTGAAAAGCACTTGTCTGCATCAGCCATTACATCCTCGATTTTTTCAATCCACTCGGCTGACAGAACTTTTTTCCCTATCCTGATCCAGTAGGCACTTATATTCTTTCCGTCATACATAAAATAAATGGCAAATATTATTCCAAAAAGGATCGTTGATGCCGCCCCGGTTATTCCCGATACCAGGCCTCCTACAATGGAACCTATCTTACTCTGATCAAATCCAAGCTCGGACAATTCATTAAGCACAGTGTTTTTCAAATCCTCCATGCTCATATTAAAATTGCCCAATAGTGCCGTCACATCTTCATACGTAATATTGCTGATCTCCCTGGTAAGCAGTGAGATGATCACCCACATCAAAATAAAAAAAACAAAAAGGATCACCAGTAGGCATATAATTATTGCCAGTCCCCTGTGACTCTTCCCCTTTCTTTGGAGCTTTTTATCCAGAAAATTTATGACCGGAGACAATAAATAGCTTAAAACCATCCCCAGCACCAGAGGCTTTAGTACCGCCACCACCATATCAAGGATCATCCCGCACGCAGGACTTATGATCTTAATAAAGCTTACGCCCAGATATGCCAGAATGATCCCTGCCGTTAAGCTAAGGGCGTATTTAAAATATTTAGAATTAATTAGTTCTGTGAGACTGTATTTTTTCATATCTTCCTATTAAAATGCTTTCACTTTACTTGCCTTATTCTTTCCTGTAAAAAGGCTGTTACGCTGATTTTACCAAATCTTTCTGCTTTTTACTATAATTTCCTTTTGCAAGATCTGGCTACTTTTTCTCTCCATATGGCACGACCTAGTATAAATACTATGCTATATTATAACCATCCCGAGGGGATAAAAAACAAAGGAGGTTTAAAGCTATGAGCATTAAGAATATGATTAAGGATGGTTGGAAGAACTATTGTGAGTATTGCGAGCTTAGAAGCAGAGCTTACAACCGCTAATCGGAGGTATGGATATGAAGAGTTTAAAGGAAATATTTTCCGGCATGTTTGACTATCAGACCGACTGGGCTATGCTTAGAAACATGCACGACAAAAGGATCTAATACCTAAGACTTAGGAACCGGCGAACCGGTTCCTTTTTTTATTGTTCCGCTTCTGTAGATTACCATACCGATCAACAGCCCTGCCACAAGCCCTCCGACATGTGCTGTATTGTCAACACCGGCGCTTGTAAATCCTGACACCAGACTCAGTGCGATCATAAGCAGGATCTGTCTTATTCCCAGGCCTTCGATCCTTCCCTTATTTTTTATCGCCATTGCAAGAAGGGCGCCCACCAGTCCAAAGACTGCACCGGATGCGCCTGCCGAAACCGTGTTTAGATCACCATGCAGATCCACCACAAAAGACAACGCATTCCCAAGCACACCCGAACAAAGATACAGGATCAGAAATTTAAGAGTCCCCATGCCGTATTCAATATACCGCCCTACTGCCACCAGCATAACCATGTTATTGGCAAGGTGCTCTATATCAAAATGCAAAAACATTGCCGTAAACAGAGGATACCAGACACCCCGCTCTATCATAAGGGGCGGAAAAACAGCCCCGTGGGTCGCCATAAACTCAACATCTCCTGCTGCACCTGCTGCATACATCAATAGAAAAATTATAATATTTACTGCCGCCAGTATTATGCAGCCTTTTTCAACCTTCATTTTAAGACTCTATCCTCTCACCTCTAAAAGCAGGCTTTTAT
>CAMOZG010000176.1 GCA_946630825.1 uncultured Lachnospiraceae bacterium | reverse complement strand
AAAAACTAAAAGCCACCACAAAAAAATACATCTTCATTCGTCATGACGGCGTGGCGTCAAAGATAAATACAGAGGATATTATCTTTGCTGAAACCTACGGCAGAAAGATAACGCTTCACACCAAAAATGGTGTCTTTGATTACTACGGAAAGCTGGGGGAGCTGTCGGATGAGCTGGGGTCGGACTTTTTCATTTCCCACAGGTCATATATCGTAAATCTCGCTTGCGTAGAGGGCTACGATTCAAAGGAGATCAGGCTGGATGGCGGCTTGACAGCAATCCTCTCCCGAAACAGATACTCTGAATTTGTAAAGGTTTATTCCGATTTTATCAGGAGATAGGGATGGTAAGTTTTGATTGGTTAAATAACACACAACAGGTCGTAGATATGGGATCAAAGTCCCTGTTTGTTGTATACTCCCTTTTGATGGGATATTTCTTTTACAGGCTGTCGGTGAACTTTTTTAATACCCAAAAAGCCTATATTGCCGGCGTGGTATATGGGGCTTTTATGGTTTTAAATACCACCTTTCCCTTTGATCTTCCCAAGGGAGTGGGGTCGGTGATACGCATTGCCATGGGATTTTTTGTGCTTTATATTTTGGATAGAAGCCGCCCTAGGCAGAAGCTTTTTATATCAATTCTTTTTTATACCTTAGTCACCCTATGTATGCAGCTTAATGCGGAGCAGGGAATGTATTTTAATGACTTTCTTTTTGATGTGCTCCCCTTCAATACCACGGGAGAGCGGACGGTGCTCCTTTATTTTGTGGGATTATTTGAGGATGCAGTATTTTTCGGGGCGGCACTGGGACTTGGGGTATTTCTCTCCGTGAAATTTATTTCCATGTATGATGAAGAGATCTCCCACCGGGATCTGCTGTTTTTGACCCTGCCCTTTCTCATTGTATTTTCCCAGATCTGGGTATTCTCGGATTACTACGATCTTTACGCAAAGTATTTCACCCTTTTGGACAAAACAGGTGACACCTCCACCCTCCAAAACCTGTCCTACAACAGCGTTCCCCGACTTTTTAATATGCTGCTTTTCTATGTTTTTATTTTAGTCTTTGTGTGGTGCTTTTTTGATATTAAAAGGATATCCCGGGAAAATGTCAACGCCGCTATTTTGGAAGAGCAGACAAAGGCAATGCAGGATCATGTGAAAAAGATGGAGGATATGTACGGCAGGATCAGATCCATCAGGCATGACATAAATCACCACTTGGAGGTGCTGTCGGCACTTTTGCAGGAGGGGAAAAATGAGGAAGCCGGGGAGTACCTGACTTCCATGAAGGAGTTTACAAAGGAGGGCAAAAGCCTGGTCTCCACAGGAAATCCCGTTACGGATATCATCATATCGGAGCGGGCTGCCGAAGCAAAAGAGAAAGGGATAGATTTTTCGTCCTCCTTTACATACCCCTCGGACTTCGGTTTCGATATTTTTGATATATCAGGGATATTGGGGAATGCTTTTTCAAATGCCTTTAATGCCTGCGAGGGGCAGTCGGAGGGCTATATCGCCATCTCGACTGTAATTAAGAAAAATATATTTCTTATGGAGATGAAAAACTCCTATGATGGACAGATCATTATTGATAAAAAGACAGGGCTTGCCAAAAGAGAAGAGGGGTTGCTTGGTCACGGTATTGGAATGCCGAACATGCAAAGCATTGCAAGGAAGTACAACGGAGATGTGACGATCGAACAAAAGGGAAACGAAGTCACCTTGTGTGTCATTTTGCAGCGACAGAATCCCTAAGGAGCAGAATCGAAGAGCCTTACAGAACCCCTAAGGAGCAGAATCGACAGAGTAAAGCTTATGAAAAAATATAAAGACAGATTTGCATCAATTACAGTCATAGCCATTTTTTTCATTCTGGTCTCACTCATATCCTGGGACAACAGGACCATCTACTTTGAGGATCAGTACAAAGAGGCAATATCAAAGCATTACTATCTGAAAAAATGCGACGAGTACGGCTGGTACGAATTATATGACGAAAACGGAAAGCTGCTGGGTGGTTCTATCGGCTATGGCACGCCCCTGCTTGTAGCTGATGATGCAGGAAAAGTCACCCTGTATGCCGGGTATCTGGATACTGATGCCTACATACCCATAGAGGTTGATGAGGAACTGAAAAACGACATAATTTATGCAATGGGAAAGGCTGCATGGTATGTGGCACCGGCAGGGGATTATGAACTTTTGACCGACAGTGTTACCGGCATAGATTTTTTGCGAAAAAAGATATCCCTTTTGGAGGAGTCCCATGTGGTGCTTCGCAGCGAAGAGGATATGGAAAAATACCGGAGCCTGGCAAAGGAATACGGCGCATATTTTCTCCCGGAGGATCCTGATGAGATGGTGGATATGGGCTGTACTTATGCCAACTATGAGATCATGGGACTGGCACACCGGTTTGATGAGGGCTTTATGTTCATCCAAAATAACGGGATCCTCTTCACCGGCTCAAAGGAGGTCAAGGGCTGGAGACTGACCTTGACCTATGATGAATGGCATCGGCTCACACACTGGATCCGCCAGACAAAAGATCCATTTTCCTCACCCTCATACGAATACTGGAAAGGGATATTTGAGGAGCTTGACATAGAGTACGACCCGGATATGGATCCCGACAGTCCCAGATACCGTGCCGCAAGGGAGTGGCTTATAAAGACCATAAGCAGATATTCAAAGGAGGATATCAGTGAAGAGCAGCTAAAAAACACCATGAAGGAGTTTGACGAGGAGGGCTACAGGCTGGGGATCTTTGGGGTGGCAGGAATGGATTCCACAGACAGGGATCCAAAGGAGTGGCACAGACTCATAGACATTCCGGCAGAGTACCGAAACAGGCTTTTTGACTATGAAAAGGACAGGCTTGTGGATTCCTATGGTCTCTCCTGGGATGACTCAAAGCGTTCTGTCATATACAGGGACTGCCAGCTTGCCACAGACAAGCAAAAGAGGCTAAGCTGTGCCTGGACCATGGGGCAGTACGACAGAATGTATGAAGCCGCTTTGTTATCAGTAATTAAAAGAGAAGCACCTGACTGGGAACTGGGAGATACCTTTGATACCTCGATCTTATCAGAAATTACCAGAGAAGAGGTGGAGGAGTCCATAACCACCAAGGATGGCATAAATCTGCAAATGACCTTAAGCCCCGAAGTCCGTGCCATCCTCCAAAACAGCAGGCGGGATATGGCGATCCCCATGATGTATTAAAAAAAGCCGGGGGCACCTGCCCCCGGCATCCTAATGTTATTTAATAGGTCATGATCTCGTCTTTATATATCTTTTCCTGCTGCTGCTTTATGGTGTC
>CAMOZG010000175.1 GCA_946630825.1 uncultured Lachnospiraceae bacterium | reverse complement strand
CGGATTGCTGGAAATAAGGTACCGCTACCACCCCGGCTGCCCAGTAAAATACATTTTATGGTTTTAAAGTGGCTATGTCAACAAGTTTTATATTTAGTGTAATGTTTTTTTACATATCTTCCGATATATCCAATAAGGATGATTGTCCGCTTTGATCAAAGGAATGGTCATATCTTACCATGGAGGGTAACGAAATGAGGACGGCGGGAGTTGGTTTTAGCGCCACAAAATTAAATAATAATTTCTTCGGTACCCGCCGTGACGAAGGTGCAGGTATCGGTTCTTCCTTTGTTTCAAGAAAGAAAAACTCACAGACAAAATCAGATAAAGCATCACTTGTCAGGGATCTGGACAAAAGACAGGATACTGTTTCGGTTCACAATTTTGAAGGAAGCGATCTGTCTGCGGAGGAGATCCACAGGCGTCAGGTAAATGCCAAGCGACAGCAGAATACTTTTAAATCCACCATCAATGATAAGGCAGATGGGTTTTTGAAGTTGTCTGCTTCAAAGACAAAGTTTGATGACAGCAAGATAAAGAAGCAGCTTGACTACAGCTACAGGGATATTTCCTCCATGATACGCCAGGCAAAGACCTCGGGACACGCATCACAGGCGGCTGTAAAGGCAAAGCGGAAGGTGATGGAGCTTAAGCGGAAAATGGCGTCCTCCACGGATGATGACGAAAAGGCTGAGATATCGGCGGCATTAAATCATGCCAAGGCAATGGAGAGGGCGGCAAAAAAGAAGAAACGTCACTTAGAGGTGGAGGAGATGGTGGAGCATACCATGAGCATGGATAAGCGCATGGGTGACATGAAGGATGAGGGAGGATCCTCTGGAAGTGCCGAGAGGGCATCCGCAGTGGAGGAGATGGTTTCCCAGGCAGAGACGGTGGTTGAGGATGCCTATGACAAGATAGAAGATATGATGTCGGATGCCATGGAGGGTGAAGGCTTTTCGGAATCGGCAGAATATGATATGGCGTCTGAGATCCCGGCAGACAGCGAGATGATACCCGAGGATGATGCGCTTTCGGATATTACGTCTGAGGTGGTGTCTGACCTGGGAGATATGTATGAGGACTTTGAGGATGCCTTTGATATGCTGGATGAAGTGATGGAGGATCTGGAGCTTTTGGAGGTGGTGGATCCCCATATGGATGAGGAGGGATTAAAAAAGCTTCGTACCAAGCACAGAAATTCCGAGGAAAAGGATATGGTAAAGGCTGATATGGATTATTTAAAGGCTGTGTTTGAAAAGTATCAGCAGGATATGGAGAAGGCAGGAGGGGGGATGGCAGCAGGTAATGTGGCAGCAGGGGTGGCTGCATTTGGAGGATTTGGGATGAGTTTTGCTGCGCCGGAGGCAGGGGTGCCGAGTGGAGCGGTGATTGATGTGGGGGTGTAGGATGGCATTCGCCATACATGCGAGTAAAAACAAAAACACAGAGCATCCGGCGATTGCAGGCAATCGCCGGATGTGTGCTGTCGCACAATAAATTTTAAAATAAAAACAGCAACTCAAATAAATTTGGTTGCTGCTTTTATTTTAAAATTTGCTCTGCTTGTAGCTAAGCAGATGACGGGAGTCGAACCCGCCTCCTCAGCTTGGGAAGCTGATATACTACCGATGTACTACATCTGCCTGTGCTAAAATCAACTGATCATATCGCTCCGGTGGACATCCTGTCAGTGGATGATATGATCGATTTTCCCAACCCATCAAATGAAAAATCTGTCGATATGCACAACAGTTATTTAATCAGTTTGACGCCTTTTTGTCAAGGTTTTTATGGACAAAAGGTGTCTGATTTTTTATACTGTTTTACATGGAAATTAACAAAAAGAAGGGCTTGGGATGTTAATAGCTGAATACTTTGTAAGGTTTATATTTTTTTCATTTTTAGGATGGATATACGAATGTACATACTGTACCGTTAAAAGCGGGCACTGGGAGAACCGGGGATTTTTGATCGGTCCTGTGTGTCCCATATACGGCTTTGGAGCTGTGGGAGCTTGGGTTATTTTTACCCGGCTTCACATCTTTAAAAACGGTCTCATTGGAACGGAACAGCCTGTATGGAAGATATTTCTGATATGTGCCATTGGCTCGGCCATACTTGAATACAGCATATCCTGGCTTTTGGAAAGGCTTTTCAATGCCAAATGGTGGGATTACAGCGACACACCTCTTAATATAAATGGCAGGATTTGTCTGCCGGCTACCTGCGCCTTTGGGGTGGCAGGGGTTTTAATTGTAAAGTTCTTTTTCCCCTGGTATGCCGGGTACGAAGCCGTGGCCTTGTCCCATCCTTTGATCAATGAGATGGTGGCACTGGCTTTTATGCTTATTCTTGGGATGGATATTGCACTTACCGAGGCTTCCCTTACCTCCCTTTTGGAGATGCTGGACGAAGCCCAGGAGAAGTTTGACAAACGCATGGAGGCGGGAGTGGAGACCATAAGTGCCATGCCTGACCGCATGAAGGAAAAGGCAGCCGCAGGGGTCAGTGCCATAGCACAAACCCCGGAGAAGATTAAGGGGATGACACCCAGGATTCCCATGCTGTCCTGGAGACAGAGCTATCACCTCAGAACCATAAAAAAGTTCACCAAGCCCCAGCACAGCAGCAGGGCTGACCAGCTTCGGGCTGCAGCAGGTACTATCAAAAGGCATACCATAGAGAAGCTTAAAAAGGATAAAGGATATGACTCTGACAGATGAGGAAGAACGGGATTTTTGGGAGATCATAGAGCCTATAGCTTCCGACCCCAGAACCCAGGAGATGAAAAAATATATACAGCATAGCCACGTATCCACTTATGATCACTGTATGGATGTGGCAAGACATTGCTTCTATTTTGTCAGACACCATGAACTGAAGGTGGATGAAAAGGCATTGGTGAGGGCGGCTTTTTTACATGACTATTATCTCTATGACTGGCATACCCATGGGGACAAGCTTCATGGCTACCATCACGCTGACATTGCCAAAGCCAATGCCAAAAGAGATTTTGACATCAACATCTTGGAGAGCGAGATAATTAACTCTCACATGTGGCCCCTTAATCTGACAAGGGTGCCCAAAACCAGGGAAGCCCTGCTTTTATGTGCTGTAGACAAGTTCTGCTCCGCCAGGGAGACCCTGATGAAATACGGCCTTTTCAAGGACAAGGATCCTACTTGATCCTTTAGAGAGGGAAAAAATAAACTTCTTGACACATTTTTTAATTGTGATATTATTTTCGTTAGTGAAATCAAAGGCGATTTCCGGAACCATTCCGGGAGTCGCCTTTTTTGGAGTGTCGTCAAAATCTTTGATTTTGGAAACGACACCCATGTGATAGCAG
>CAMOZG010000174.1 GCA_946630825.1 uncultured Lachnospiraceae bacterium | reverse complement strand
GTGGTGATGCGGGATTCAGTGAGTCGGCTGTACTCTATCGTACAAATGCCCAGTCACGAATTTTGGAAGAGAAGTTTTTGAATGAAAATATTCCCTACAGGATCGTTGGGGCTGTTAATTTTTATCAGAGAAAAGAAATAAAGGATATATTGGCTTATCTTAAGACCATTGCCAGTGGTAAGGATGATCTGGCTGTGCGCCGTATACTAAATGTGCCTAAAAGGGGTATAGGTGCCACATCTGTGGAAAAGATCGCAGCCTATGGTGATGCCAACGGATTGTCTTTTTATGAGGTTTTGGAGCGTGCCGGGGAGATACAGGTGCTGGGCAGGACCGCAGCAAAGATAGAACCCTTTGTGGCTATGATATCGGAGCTTAGGGAGGATGCGAAGGATCTGACTGTGCCTGAGGTCATTAGGGATGTACTGGAAAAAACAGGGTACGTGGCTGAACTTGAGGCTGAGGGTACGGATGAAGCCATGGGCAGGGTTGAAAACATAGATGAGCTGATCGCCAAGGCTTATACCTATTCCCAGGATCATGATGAAGAGGAGGCTACCCTTACAGGTTTTCTGGAGGAGGTGGCACTTATAGCCGATATCGACAATGTGGAGGAAAATCCGGATTATGTGGTTTTGATGACACTGCATGCTGCCAAGGGTCTGGAGTTTAAAAATGTGTATATGGCAGGTATGGAGGATGGGCTTTTCCCAAGTGGTATGACGATATTCGGGGATGACCCCGGAGAGCTGGAAGAGGAAAGGCGGCTTTGCTATGTTGGAATAACAAGGGCAAAGGAGTTTTTGACCATGACTGCAGCAAAGACCCGGATGTTAAGGGGAGAGGTGCAGTATTCAGCTGTATCACGTTTTGTTGGGGAGATCGATAATGGGCTTATAGACGGTTATTCTGGTAAGAAAAAAGCGGCTGAGGATGAATATGTCATTGATCGCCGGAGCAGCTTTTTGCCGGAAAAGAATAGCAGAAAAAAACGGGATATGGTTACTGCGCCCACGGTTTATGAAAAGCAGACAAAAGCCATGTCATCAGCGGGTAATAAGGAATTGCCGGAATACGCTGTGGGGGATCGTGTCAGCCATATCAAATTCGGTGAGGGAACTGTTTTGTCAATAGAGGATGGCGGCAGGGATTATGAGGTCTCTGTGGATTTCAACGGCAAGATCAAAAGGATGTTTGCCGGTTTTGCAAAGCTTAAAAAGGTTTAACGAGGTTTTTAAATGAGCAGACGTAAAAAGGTTAGCAAGAATGCACCATGCATGGAGGGCAGTAGAAAGGATCACTGCCCTCATTTTTTAGAATGTGGCGGTTGTAAATATCAGAAGATGACCTATGAGGAGCAGCTTGCTGTAAAGGAGCGGGAACTACGGGAGCTTTTTGAACCTGTTTTTAAAGGAGCCGGGAGTGGCAGTGATGCTTCTGGGGAACATACCGACTTTGATAAGGTATGGGAGGGCATTAAGGAAAGTCCTGTAAGAGAGGGATACCGCAATAAAATGGAGTTTTCATTTGGGGATGAGTATCTGGGGGGACCTCTTGCCCTTGGCATGCATAAAAGGGGGAGTCATTTTGACATAGTAAGCGTAACAGAATGCAGGATAGCACATCCTGATATGCGGCTTATACTTAAAGCCACCTTGAAGTATTTCAGGGATCATGGCACCCCGTTTTTTCACAGGGTAAGACATGAGGGATATCTGCGTCATCTGCTTATCCGAAGGGCATATCATACCGGAGAGATCCTGGTGGATCTGGTGACGACCTCCGACGGAAGAGGGGCGAATGAAAGGCTTATTGCTGGCTGGCGGGATGCAGTGCTTGCCTGTGGATGCGAGGGGAGCATAGCCGGTATTTTGCATACCGTAAACGATCGTATAGCGGATGTGGTGTGTGATCAGGGAACGGATATTTTATATGGCAGATCGGAATTTACGGAAGAGCTTTTAGGACTTAAATTTTCCATTTCTCCATTTTCCTTTTTCCAGACGAATTCCTCCGGTGCAGAGGTGTTGTACGAAACCGCTAGGGAGTTTTTCATGGATGGGGCGGAGGATATTAATACGCTGTATGATCTATATTCGGGTACGGGTACTATAGCCCAGTTGTTATCCCCGGCTGCCAAAAACGTAGTCGGAGTCGAGCTTATACCCGAGGCAGTGGATGCAGCGCAAAAGTCGGCAGAAAAAAATGGCATCAAAAATTGCAGATTTATAGCGGGAGATGTTCTTAAGGTGATAGATGACCTAAAGACCCCTCCTGAGGCAATAATTTTAGATCCGCCCAGAGATGGGGTCAACCCAAAGGCACTGAAGAAAATACTTTCATACAATGCCGGTGAAATAGTTTATATTGCCTGCCGCCCTGCCTCCCTTGCCAGGGACTATGAGGTGTTCCGTCATGCGGGGTATGAGGTGAAGCGGATGGTGGGGGTGGATATGTTTCCTTTTACGAGGCATGTCGAGACGGTCGCACTTTTGTCCAAACTTTCCGAAGCAAAATATCATATCGAGGTCAAGGTGGATATGGACGAGCTGGATCTTACAAGTGCGGAAGCCAAGGCTACATACAAGGAGATCCAGGATTGGGTGCAGGAGAAGTACGGAGTTCATGTGACGAATCTGAATATTGCCCAGGTGAAACAGAAGCACGGGATCATCGAGCGCGAAAACTATAATAAGCCCAAGTCTTCTGATAGTAAACAGCCGGGATGCCCGGAAGAGAAGGTTAAGGCGATAGAGGATGCTATGAGGTATTTCCAGATGATATAAAGTATTGTCATTCAGATATGACAAGTGAATTAATTATATGGGATAAACAGGTATTAAGACTACATCAAACAACGAATTATACGGACCTTTGATGAGGTTTTTCATAGTTTTGATGAAAACAACAAGTAGTTCCCGTCGTTTAAGCGGGAAACAGGAGATGAAGATATGAAAATAAAAACTATTCAATTAAAAGGATATAAGCGATTTTATGACCTAACAATTGACCTTATGGAAAATCCTAAACGCATCATAGCATTGGTTGGTCCAAATGGTTGCGGGAAAAGTAGTGTTTTTGATGGAATGCTTTTTGTGAACAATGCGTATAATCACATAGGAAATACAAACCAAAAAGACTATAATTATCACTCTTTGGAACATACTCCGGGATATAATTATCAGAATGTCAGTATTAATTTTAGTGAAGGCGAATTTAGCGCAGTCCGTAGTAAAAAACAAACTGACGGGAAACATAATACTATATTTTCATTCCGTAGTTCTTTTAGATATAATGGAACATTGGATGTGCGTGAAAGTAAAGCTGTATCAGAATTAAGAAATAATGATTTTGGAGCGTCAACAG
>CAMOZG010000173.1 GCA_946630825.1 uncultured Lachnospiraceae bacterium | reverse complement strand
CTTGGACCCTGCTTTGGTATGAAGGGCGGAGCTGCAGGAGGCGGATATGCCCAGGTGGTTCCCATGGAGGATCTCAATTTACACTTTACCGGTGATTTTCATGCCATTACCGCTGCCAACAATCTTTTGGCGGCTCTTTTGGACAATCACATCCAGCAGGGCAACGAGCTGGGGATAGACCCCAGACAGGTGGTGCTTAAAAGATGTGAGGATATGAATGATCGTGCACTTCGCAATATTGTCATAGGCCTGGGTGCCAAAAGTGACGGCATGGTTAGAGAAGATCATTTCGTGATCACAGTTGCCACAGAGATCATGGCGATCTTTTGCTTAGCAAAGGATCTGGCGGATCTTAAGGAGAGACTTGGAAATATCATAGTGGCATACACCTTTGATAAAAAGCCGGTATATGCAAGGGATCTGAATGCAGTGGGAGCCATGACAGCCCTTTTAAAGGATGCTCTTTCTCCCAACATGATACAGTCCTTGGAGCACACTCCTGCCATAGTTCACGGAGGTCCCTTTGCAAACATAGCCCATGGATGTAATTCCGTAAGGGCAACAAAGGCGGCATTAAAGCTTTCTGACATTACCGTTACGGAGGCAGGCTTCGGCGCAGACCTTGGAGCTGAGAAGTTTTTTGATATAAAGTGCAGAAAGGCGGGACTTGCTCCTGATGCAGTGGTTCTGGTTGCCACCATCAGGGCACTTAAGTACAATGGAGGAGTGGCAAAGGCGGATCTTTCCAAGGAAAACCTGACTGCCCTTAAGGATGGAATAGTAAATCTTGAAAAGCATATAGAAAACCTGCAGAAATACGGAGTGCCCATAGTGGTGGCGCTGAATTCTTTCTTTACGGATACGGATGCAGAGCGAAGCTTTGTGGAGGATTTCTGTAAGAAAAAGGGATGCAGGTTTGCCCTTTCGGAAGTTTTTGAAAAGGGCGGCAAGGGCGGAGAAGCCTTAGCACGGGAGGTAATAGACACTCTTGAAAATGATAAGGCAGACTTTAAGATGCTCTATGAGGATGACCTTCCCCTTACCGACAAAATTGAGCGGATCGCAAAGGAGATATACGGTGCAAAGGAAGTAAACTATCTTCCTGCCGCTAAACGGGAGCTTGATAATCTGACTTCCCTTGGGATGGGAAGCTATCCCGTATGTATGGCAAAGACCCAGTATTCACTTTCGGATGATCCTAAAAAGCTGGGTCGTCCCACGGACTATGCCATCACCGTAAGAGAGGTATATCCCAGTGCCGGTGCAGGATTTGTAGTGGCGATCCTCGGTGACATGCTCACCATGCCCGGTCTTCCAAAGGATCCTGCTGCCTACCATATTGATGTGGATGACGAAGGAAGGATAACCGGTCTGTTTTAAGTTTTTTTCGGGAGAGACTAAAAATGGTATGTGCTAACTGCAAAGCACAAATTGAAGATGGAAGTCTGTATTGCAACCGCTGTGGTCATGCTGTTCAGATAGTGCCTGATTACAATGTTTTGGAGGATGATGAGCTTTTTGCCATGATCCAGAACAACCCCAAAGGGAATTATGGGACAAAAGGTACAAAGGATGATCCTGATGATGGGAAACGGGGTCTCTTTGCCACCCAGAGCGCCAGGCGTGTAGCGGTGTTTTTCATAGGGATATTCATATTATTAGTGGCAGGATTTTTTGCCATATATTCCTTTACCCACAGCTATGGGTTTTTGATATCCCAGGGACAGGCTTCCCATGATGGAGAAAATTTTGACCGCGCCATAGGCTATTACAGGGAAGCCATGCTTAAGACGGATGATCCGGGAGAGGCGCTGATACTGATAGCCAAAGCCCAGGTGGGGGCGGGATATACTGACGAGGCGGAAAAGACTCTTATGGAGCTTCTGACAAAGGATCCCGAAAACCTCATTGCATTTTCACTCCTTGAAGAGATGTATGAGGAAAACGGTGATCTGGAGGGGATGGAATCCTTAGAGGAATTAGCGGTATCGGAGAAGCAGAAAAAGATCGTAAAAGATACGGTGATACCTGCCCCGGAGTTTTCCCTGCCGGGAGGAGAGTTTAAAGACGATATAGAGCTTTCCATTACGGCTCCCAAGGGGTTTGATATTTACTATACCCTGGATGGCAGTGCGCCTTCCACCCATAACGGTACAAAATACGATGGCTCACCTATAGAGCTTTCCTTTGGCAGCACCCAGATTTCTGCGGTATGTGCCAAAAACGACGGCAGGATGGGAAGGGTAAACACAGACACCTACACCATCATATATGAGGCTCCAGCCATGCCCGTAGTTTCTCCTTCGGGAGGCAGGCTGACCCGTCCCACAAGCATTACCATCACCACGGATTCCATGGATGCAGATATATACTATACCTGGGACGGCACAGTGCCCACCACCGCATCCAGTCGCTATACGGGACCTGTGATGGTGCCGGAGGGCAACAGTATTTTGTCGGTGATAGCCATTGACAGCCACGGACTTATAAGCCCGGTGCTGCAGGTGAACTATATATATTTGCCATGAAGATAACCGTACTTTGTGTAGGAAAGATAAAAGAAGCCTTTTACAGGGATGCCATAAAGGAATATAAAAAAAGACTGGGTGCCTACTGCGAGGTCTCCATAGTGGAGGTGGCAGATGAGGCGGACGGCAGGGAAGCGGTAGTTACAGAGGGAAACAGGATCATGGAAAAGCTTCCCAAAAGTGCCTATGTTATCGCCCTTGCCATAGACGGGAAGAAACTTTCTTCAGAGGGACTTTCCCAAAAGCTCAATGACCTCATGGTTTCCGGAAACAGCCATATAGTTTTTATTATAGGGGGCTCCGGTGGATTGTCGGATGAAGTGATTGAAGCTTCCGATATGAAGCTTTCCTTTTCGGATATGACATTTCCGCATATGCTTATGAGGGTGATCCTGATGGAGCAGATCTACAGATCCTTTAAGATAATGCGTAACGAACCGTATCACAAATAGTATTTTGGGGGTATGATGCTATGAGAATGTATGACATTATTGAGAAAAAAAAGAGGGGGATGGCTCTTTCCAAGGCGGAGATAGAATACTTTGTCAGGGGAGCCACGGAGGAAACCATACCGGACTATCAGATAGCGGCGCTTTTGATGGCTATATTTTTCAGGGGTATGGACACTGAGGAGACCTACCTTCTGACCATGGCAATGGCAGCCTCCGGGGATATGCTGGATCTGTCGGCTATAGAGGGAGTCAAGGTTGACAAGCACAGTACCGGTGGAGTCGGGGACAAGACCACCTTTGTAATTGGCCCCATGATAGCGGCTCTTGGGCTTCCTTTTGCAAAAATGTCAGGCAGGGGATTAGGACATACCGGAGGCACCATTGACAAGCTGGAAGCATTTCCGGGATTCAGGACCTCCAT
>CAMOZG010000172.1 GCA_946630825.1 uncultured Lachnospiraceae bacterium | reverse complement strand
GATCTGGATATAAAAGCAGGTAAGATCACAGTTTTAATAGGACCAAACGGTGCAGGAAAGACCACCCTCCTTAAGACCCTCTGCGGGGATATTCCACCGGTGGCAGGTGAGGTGCTTTTGCATGGGGTAAATATACAGACCATGAAAAAAAAGGATCTGGCTCGGGAGATAGCCCTGCTTTTAACAGGTCAGAGGATGGCGGGACTCTTAAGCTGCAGGGAGGTGGTCTCCATGGGAAGGTTTCCCTATACAGGCAGGCTTGGGATCCTTTCCCCCGGTGACGAAGAGGTGGTATCGGAGGTGATGGAGCTTTTAAATATTGAAAGTCTTTCCGATAGGGCTTATGACAGGATCAGTGACGGACAAAAGCAGCGGGTCCTGATAGCCAGGGCGCTGTGCCAGAAGCCGGGGCTTCTTATTATGGATGAGCCAGCGTCATTTTTAGATATCAGATATCAGCTTGAACTTATGGAAATACTGAGAGATCTGACTAAAATGGGGATCTCCGTGGTAATAAGCATGCATGAGCTTATGCTGGCAAAAAACAGCGCAGACAGTATTATCTGCATACACGACGGGGGCATTTCATCTCATGATGACGTAAAGGGATTTTTTGAAGGAGATGAGATATATAAAGTTTTTGGCATCTCGCCTGGGAGTATTGGTTTTTTATGAAGAGTATAATGATAGCTTCCATGGAAAGCGGAAGCGGAAAGACCCTGTTTACCTGCGGACTGACCCGGGCACTTAAATCAGAGGGCTATGAGGTATATCCCAAAAAGACGGGACCGGATTATATAGATCCCATGTATTTAAAAGCAGCAGCAGATAAAAGCTGCAAGAATCTGGATATTTTTCTTGCCGGAGAGGATGGAGTCCGTAATGCTTACTTTGGGAGACGGGAGCTTTCCAATGAAAACAGTATTTCGGTGGTGGAGTCTGCCATGGGCTACTTCGACGGAGAAGCCATGACGGAGCGCGCAAGCTCCTTTCATGTGGCAGGACTTCTTGGCATACCGGTGATACTTTTAGTGAAGCCGGGGAAAAATGCCCTCACCCTGGCAGCCCAGATCAAAGGCATGATCTCCTTTGGAAAAGGCAGGTGGGATCACATTTTCGGTGGGACCTCCATGATAGCCGGTGTGGTGATAAATGACTGTAAAAAAGAGCGGTATCTGAAACTTCGGGATGCCATAGAAAAACACTGCGATCTGCCGGTGATAGGCCATGTTCCGCATATAGATGAGGCTTTTCTTCCATCCCGGCATCTGGGACTTGATATACCGGATCACTGGGAGGATTTTTTAAAAAAAGCAGATCTCGTCTCAGAGGAGATCCAAAAAAATGTGGATGTAAAGGCTGTCTGTGAGATAGCAAAAAATGCCGGGGAGGCGACTTTTGGGACAGAGTCTATGCCCGGTGAAAGCAGGGAGAATAAGGCGGTAATAGCGGTGGCATATGATGAGGCTTTTTCTTTTTATTATGCCAATAATCTTGATGCTTTAAGTGAAGAGGGAGGGCGGATAGTTTTCTTTTCTCCCATCCATGATAAGAGCCTGCCAAAGTGTGATGCCCTGTATCTGGGGGGAGGTTATCCTGAACTTTTTGCAAAAAAGCTTTCAGATAACAGCTCCATGCTTTGCAGTATAAGAGAGACGTATGATGCTAGGAAACCAATTATAGCGGAGTGCGGGGGCTTTATGTATCTGATGGATGCCATCCGGGACAGGGAGGGGCAAAGTCATCCCATGGCAGGGATATTTGAGGGGGAATGTCATCCTACGGATGGGACTGTCAGATTTGGCTATGCCCACATGACTGCAAAAAGTGACAGTATGCTCTTTAAAAAGGGAGAGCGGATACCGATACACGAATACCACCACTGGGATGCGGATAACTGCGGCAGGGATCTTTTGGTGGAAAAAAGTGACGGCAGGAAGTGGCAGGAGGGCTATGCCACAGATCATGTGTACGCAGCCTTTATGCATCTGTATTTCAAGGGAAAGTATGATCTGGCAAAGAGGTTTATTCGTGCCGCCGTGGATAAAAGGGAGGATGTGAGGCGTGAAGATGTTTTTTGAAACCATAGCAGTGGCATTTTCAATTTTTTCCTCCATACCCATGCCCGGTATACGGTGGAATGAAAAAAATATGAAATACATGCTTTTGGCTTTTCCCCTTATCGGGGTGGTGACAGGGATCCTTTGTGCAGGGTGGATCTGGTTCTGCAGGTCTTTTGGGCTTCCCGATATACTAATGGGAGGGGGACTTACCCTGATCCCGGTCTGGATCACGGGAGGCATACATTTAGACGGATATGTGGATACCTGTGACGCCCTGGCATCACATCAGGATCAGGATAAAAAGGCAATGATCCTTAGGGATCCCCATGTGGGGGCATTTGCGGTGATAAAAACAGGTGCGTATTTTGTCCTTATGCTGGTGGTATGGGGAGCACTAAAGCCCTATGACTCCGGTGAGAGGGCAGGCTTTTTAAATGCCGTGGATGCCATGGCGCTTAGGGTCATCATGATATTTGTAATAAGCCGGATCCTTTCTGCTCTGGCAGTGGTGTCCTTTAAAAGGACAAAAAATGAGGATCTGCTTCATGTATTCTATGATTATGCAAATGCACCGGTTTTAAGGGTTTTGCTTATTGTTTTGGATATCCTTGCGGTGATACTTTTGTCCGTGACGGGAGGCACCGGGATATGTATGGCAGCGGCCGCCCATATAGTGTATCTTTTCTATTACAGGCAGTGCAAAAGAGAGTTTGGCGGTGTCTCGGGAGACCAGGCAGGGTGGTTTTTAGTCCAGGCGGAAAAGTGGATGGCCATAGTGCTGGTGGCGGGGTGTTATATATGATATTTGTGACGGGACCTAAGTTTTCGGGAAAGGAAAAGTGCATATGTGAAATGCTCTCCATCACCCACGAGGAGTTTTTAAGGACAGGCATCAGGGATGTGGAAATGAAAGTGACCGGGGATGAGACCGAAAGTGAGCTGGAGAAAATAGCGGAGGAGCTGGCAAAAAATACCATAGTCATAGCCTCCGAGATCGGCAGCGGAGTCATATCCACGGATCAAAAGGAGAATGAATACCGCAGCCGCGCCGGGCTTTTGTCACAGATGCTTGCAAAGAGAGCGCAGGTGGTGGTGAGGGTCATCTGCGGCATTCCACAGATACTAAAGGGAAGCCTGTAAAAGGAGTGAGATGAACTATTTATTTGTGATAATTGCCATGGTGGTGCTGGATCTTTTGCTGGGAGATCCTGCTGATATGCCCCATCCCGTAAAGCTTTTTGGAAGGATGATCACGGAGGGGGAAGCATGGCTTCGGGACAGATTTCCTTCTGATCCTTCAGGAGAAAAACGGGGAGGGCTGATACTTGTGACAGCGGTTTCCCT
>CAMOZG010000171.1 GCA_946630825.1 uncultured Lachnospiraceae bacterium | reverse complement strand
ACGAAAAGCCGGCTCCCAGGGACAAACACAAGGACAGACGTACAGATTTCAGACGCAACCGTCGTGACAGGCAAAACGAAGATGGGGAGGAACAGTTTTTTGAAAAGTCCTCTCGTGAAAAAAAGCGGGACGGCCAGTTCAAAGGAAAAGGCAAACCCCGGGGCAAGGATGGCAAGGATAAAAAATGGGATCGATCCGAGCAGGGTCACGAGGATAAGGCTCCTGACCGCCCCAGAAAACAACGTCCATACTACGGTAAGCACCGCAGACCCCAGAAAAAAGGATGAAAAAAACCCGGCTTACAGAAGCCGGGTTTTATAATGACTAAAAGAGTGCTATGTCAAAAGCTGCAGGATGCCCTGCTTGTTCTGGTTGGCCTGGGACAGCATGGCCTGTCCGGCCTGCTCCAAGATGGAGTGTTTGGAGAAGTTTACCATCTCCTTGGCCATATCGGTATCCCGGATGCGTGACTCTGCGGAATCAGTGTTTTCCGCAGTGTTTTTATCCACGGCATAGGCATGTTCCAGTCGGTTTTGCTGGGCACCGAAGCCGCTTCTTACGGTGGAGATATAGTCTATGGCATCATCCGTCAGGGTGATGGCGTTTTGTGACTGACCGTAATCGAGAGTGCGTACTCCGCTGATGCCGATAATGGTGTTGGAGAGTGCAGAATATCTGATGGGAATATCCTGCAGTCCCAAGGCTCCGCTTTGTATGTGGAGGAGCTTTTCCGGAGGGTTGACCTTGACCTTTAGGTTGGAAACCGAGGCATTGCCTCCCTCGTGGGACAGCTTTTCGTATGTTCTGGTGGCATTCGAGGCAGGGGTATAGGTCAGGTTCACGCTGCGTGTACCCTTTGTGTCCCCATCCGTATAGTCATCAAAACTTAAAGTGGTATAGTTTGATGCGTTGGAGGGATCCGAAAGTCTTACGGATCTGCCTGAATTATAGTTAGTTCCATAGGTAGTGGTTGATCTGTCGGCATTTCTGATGGTTATGCTGCCGGCAGATTCAAGACCGGATATCAAAGGCGTAGATCCCCCGGCATCTAAGCTTGAGTCCCTGATCCCATTTTGTATATCCACAAAACGGTCATTGCTTTTGCCTGTCATTATGGCGGTGCCGTCGGTGTTTTTCATGGTGTATTCATAGTGGCAGTATTCAAAGGTTCGGTTAAGTACATTGGCGGTGCCGTTTTGTACATAGCGTTGCTCCCCTGAGCCGGCTTCGGCAGTCTTGAACTTATTTCCCTCACTGTCTCTGGTCTCGCTGGAAATGGTGTTGTCTCTCTCGTATAGGGTGGTATCTCCCGTTATCTGCCTGTACTCATCACCGCCGTTTGAGATATATACACCGCTGTCAAAGGTCTCCGTGGTCTCCTTTGTTATGCTGTCTTTGGTGGTATATTCGTAGAACAGGTTATAGGTATTACCATTATAGTAGTAAGGTTTGTTAATGGTCTTGTTGCTTCCCGATACAGGAGTTGAGGGACCTTCTATGGGATGGACAGTGGGATCCTGTCCTTTATTTTTTACATAGCTTATCTTGTTATCAAAACTGTCAACAGAGGTAGTCTGATCGGCCTTGATGGATTCCATATGGGCATCACAGGCATTTATGATGGCATCATCAGTAACTATATTGCCATTACTGTCTTTTATGGTTTTGCCTACTACGGGACCAAGGGTATTTGTAGTGGTGGTTTTTACACTTGTTGTTACCTTATAATAAGCCTCTGCTAAAACCTTTCTCTCCTCGTAGTCCTGAATGGTTTTATCCACCACCCTGGATCTGGTTACGTTGGCACTCATGGGAGAGGAGCTTCCGTTGGATCCAAAGTCCCTAAGCAGCTTGTCACGCTGAAAGTGGAAATTTACATTGCCGCCCTGGACAGTTACAGTGGAGCTGTCATCGGTAATGGAGGCAATGGGAGCACTTACTGCTCTGGCGGAGAGGGTCTGCTGTATGCCATTGGCTGCCTCAGTCAAAGAGATCTCGTCCAGATCAAAATCAAAATCAAAGCCCAGCTTGTCGGAGGTGCTTCCGTCCCAGGCGGTGGTATCGGAAAAAGAGTATCTGGCACTGTCGTCCAGTGTTACGGGGTTTGAGCCATCGTTTTGGGTTCCCCAGTCCGTGATGTCGTAGGAGCCGTTTTTGTCATCAAAGGATGTCCAGGCCACCTTGTCTCCATTGCTTATGGAGGCGTTGTTTTTAGTATTGTACTCATTGATCCACACTCCGGTATTGTCAGCCTTGATGCGATAACCGGTGTCTTCTATGCTGTTTTTATTGGTATTGGTAACATTCAAAACCATCTTGTCATAGGTGGAATTGACCACGCCGCCGTAGCCCGACAGACCGGTGGGTACGGCATCCCAACTGATGGTGGAGATGTCATCTTTTTTTATATGAGCTATCACATCTTCCAAGGAATCGCCGTCGGATGCCTCTATGGACATATCCATCCCATGGAAGGAAAAGGAGAATTTGTTGCCTACCTGGGTGATATCGTCGGTATTCCATCTGGCTGCCAAAAGGTTGTTGATATAGATACCGGTGTTGTCTGCGTCCATCTCATAGACACGGTGCATGAGAGAGCGGTCAGTATTTGCCGGAAGCTTTAGTTTGATAAGCTCACCGTTGTCATCCTCAAATTCCTTTTCCCAGTCTGAGGAGTTGCTTTGTGGCACGCCCAGTTCATCCCAGGTGTAACGCTTGTTGTTGATCATCACACCCCCTACCTGGGAGCTTCCGTTTATATTGAAAAGCTTGTAGTCATCGGGCATGGTCTCTATATCGGGCAGATAGGGAGCCCTGAATATCTTTTTGGTATTAAACTCTGTGTCGTTGAATATTCTGGTGGTTTCCTTTTTTATCTCCTGTATCTCCGCATCTATGGCCCGGCGATCCGTAGCTGTGTTGGTGTCGTTTGAAGCCTGCACAGCCAGCTCCCGCATACGCTGGAGCAGGGAATGAACTTCATTAAGCGCACCCTCGCCTGTCTGAACAAAGCTGATACCGTCCTGGATATTGAGGGAGGCTCGCTCTAACCCCCTGACCTGAAAGCGGAGTTTTTCCGAAATAGAAAGTCCCGCAGCATCATCTGCACTGCGGTTTATACGATACCCGGAAGAAAGCTTTTCCGTGGACTTTGACTTGTTGTTTGAGGTGATTCCAAGCTGACGATTGTTGAACATCGCCTCCATGTTGTGTTGTATTACTGTAGCATTCATATTAAGTAGCCCTCTCATCCAATGATTTTATCGACACAATATAGTAGAAACTTTAGAAAATATTTGGGGTGGTAGTTGCATCACCTTTTTTGTATAATAAAGATGTTATGGAGACAGTAGAAAAAAAACGAACCGATCTTGTGCATCCCGGGGAGAGAGTGGATGACCTGCAGCGAAACGGATACGGCATAATACAGGACAGTAAGAGGT
>CAMOZG010000170.1 GCA_946630825.1 uncultured Lachnospiraceae bacterium | reverse complement strand
CTCAACGAATTCTGATCTTCGCAAAAAGTGCAGCCAATTAAAAAATGCTATACTAGTGGGTCGGAGGAGGAGGAAAAGTGATCGAGGTAGTAAAGCGCGACGGACAGGTCGCAGAGTTTCAGATCGGCAAAATCTCAGGTGCAATCGAAAAGGCTTTCATGGCGACTGAGAAAAAGTACAACGCAGATATTTTAAGTCTCTTATCTCTTAGAGTATCAGCAGATTTCCAGTCAAAGATCAAAGATGACAAAATTTACGTTGAGGACGTACAGGACTGTGTGGAGCACGTATTGGAGCAGAGCGGCTACACAGATGTGGCAAAGGCATACATCCTCTATCGTAAGCAGCGCGAAAAAATGCGCAACATGAAATCCACAATTTTAGATTACAAGGATGTGGTCAATTCCTACGTTAATGTAGAGGACTGGAGAGTTAAGGAAAACTCCACCGTCACCTATTCGGTGGGAGGTCTGATCCTTTCCAACAGCGGAGCTATTACTGCAAATTACTGGCTTTCCGAGATTTATGATCCCGAGATCAGTGATGCCCACCGCAATGCGGATATTCATATTCATGATCTGTCAATGCTGACAGGCTACTGTGCAGGCTGGTCACTGCGCCAGCTTATTACAGAGGGCTTGGGCGGCATACCCGGAAAGATCACATCTGCCCCTGCATCACACCTGTCGGTGCTTTGCAATCAGATGGTAAACTTCCTTGGTATAATGCAGAATGAATGGGCAGGTGCTCAGGCATTTTCTTCCTTTGACACCTATCTGGCTCCCTTTGTAAAGGCGGATCATCTTACATATAATGAGGTCAAAAAGTGCATAGAAAGCTTTATCTATGGAGTAAATACTCCCTCAAGATGGGGCTCCCAGGCACCTTTTACAAATATTACTCTGGACTGGACAGTTCCAAATGACTTGGCAGAGCTTCCGGCTATCGTAGGCGGAAAAGAGATGGACTTTAAGTACAAGGACTGCAAGCAGGAAATGGACATGGTCAACCGTGCATTCCTTGAGGTAATGATCGAAGGTGATGCCGACGGCAGAGGATTCCAGTATCCCATTCCCACTTACTCCATTACCCGTGATTTTGACTGGTCCGAGACAGAGAACAACAAGCTGCTCTTTGAAATGACAGCAAAGTACGGCACACCTTACTTCTCAAACTACATTAACTCCGACATGGAGCCTTCGGATGTCCGCAGTATGTGCTGCAGACTGAGACTGGATCTAAGAGAGCTTCGCAAAAAGTCTGGCGGCTTTTTCGGAAGCGGAGAGAGCACAGGTTCCGTGGGAGTGGTTACCATAAATCTTCCCAGGATAGCTTATCTGGCAAAGGACGAGGCAGACTTTTATGCCCGCTTAGATCGCATGATGGACATATCCGCCCGGTCACTTAAGATAAAGAGAAACGTGATCAGCAAGCTTTTGGATGAGGGACTTTACCCTTACACCAAGCACTATCTTGGAACCTTTAACAACCACTTCTCCACCATTGGACTTGTGGGTATGAACGAAGTGGGACTCAATGCAAAATGGTTAGGCATGGATCTGACACATAAGGAGACCCAGGAGTTTGCCAAGGATGTGCTTAACCACATGAGGGAGAGACTTTCCGATTATCAGGAGCAGTACGGTGACCTTTACAACTTAGAGGCTACCCCCGCAGAGTCCACCTCCTACAGACTTGCAAAGCATGATGTGGCTCATTATCCCGACATCAAAACAGCAGGCAACCCCGGAGATACACCTTACTATACAAACTCCAGCCACCTGCCTGTGGACTATACTGCAGATATATTTGAAGCTTTGGATATTCAGGACGAGCTTCAGACTCTTTATACATCAGGTACGGTATTCCATGCATTTTTGGGAGAAAAGCTTCCAAGCTGGCAGTCGGCTGCAAAGCTGGTGAGGACCATTGCCGAGAATTATAAGCTTCCCTACTACACCATGTCTCCCACCTATTCCGTATGTAAGGAGCATGGATATCTTACCGGTGAGCAAAAGACCTGCCCCAAGTGCGGAAAGCCTACCGAGACCTACAGCCGCATAACCGGCTACTACAGACCGGTTCAGAACTGGAATGAGGGCAAGCTTCAGGAGTATAAAAACCGTAAGCTCTATGAAGTGGGTGACCACCAGATAGATGTGAGACAGGGACATGATACCATGCAGCAGAGTGACAGCGAGAGGATATCGGCACTTTTGGATCAGATCCAGGATAAGAAAGAGGAGCTTTTATCCTCAGCAGGATATGATGTAAAGACCCATGATGATATGCATGAGGTCACAGCTCTTTCCAATGCCCAGATCACCTTTGACTTGGATGGTACAGCCGATAATTCCGGTGAGGTCATCCTTCATGAGGGTGAGATGAAGTTGGATGACAATGAACGTACTGTAAAGTATTTGTTTACCACCAAGACCTGCCCCAACTGTGCAAAGGCTGAGCAGATGCTTGAAAATGAAGAGTACGTGATCATTGATGCAGAGGAAGAGCCTGAGCTTACGGAGAAATTCGGAGTTATGCAGGCGCCTACCTTAGTGATAACCCATGGAGATGAGACGGAAAAATATGTCAATGCCTCCAATATTCAAAAATACGTAGATACACTCTGATCTAAAGTTATTTTTACCCAGCCGGAGCACCCTTGTGGTGCTCCGTTCGTTAGTATAAATCAGGAAAAAAATTATGAGGTGAACAATGTCAGATCCAAAGATAATAGCGGTGGCAGGCAAGGGAGGAGTGGGAAAGACCTCCTGCTCTGCCGTGATGGTAAAGCTTTTGACCGAAGCCCACCCCGACAAAAAGATCCTTGCCATAGATGCCGATCCGGCAGTGGGCTTGTCCACAGCCCTTGGAATAGAGGTGGAGACCACCATTGACGATATCAGAAAAGAGGTGGTGGCTACTGTTGAGGACGGAGATACCAAAAGCGCCATAGAGCTTTTGGGAGAAGCCAAATACAGGATAATGGATGCCTTGGTGGAGCAGGACGGCTACAGCTTCATAGCCGTGGGGCGTCCCGAGGCAGCAGGCTGCTACTGCAAGATAAACTCCTATCTGAAAGAGGTAATAAGCCTGCTTTCACAGAATTTTGACTATGTGGTGATAGACGGGGAGGCGGGCATAGAGCAGATCAACAGACGGGTCATGGAAAAGGTGACCCATCTCATACTCATCACTGATGCCAGCAAAAAGGGCACCCAGGTAATAGCCACCATTAAGTCTGTTTCAGACAGGCTTATGATGTGTGATGAGACCGGAGTCATAGCCAACAGACTGCCACGGGAGGACATGGCGGATATTTTGGATATAGGAGGGCTTCCCCTTTTGGCTTCCATAGTAAGTGACGACAAGCTTGCCGAATATGATGTAAAGGGAGAAAATGTATTTTTCCTGCCTGATGATGCCCCCATAGTGCAGGGATG
>CAMOZG010000169.1 GCA_946630825.1 uncultured Lachnospiraceae bacterium | reverse complement strand
AAATATGTCATTTGTTCATTTGCATACCCACACCCAGTACAGTCTGTTGGACGGCTCCAACAAGGTGGAAAACTATGTAAAAAAAGTAAAATCCATGGGGATGAATGCTGCGGCTATTACGGATCACGGCGTGATGTATGGGGTGATAGATTTTTATAAGACCTGCGAAAAGGAGGGCATCAAACCCATATTGGGCTGTGAGGTGTATGTGGCTCCGGGATCCCGGTTTGACAGGGAGCTGTCCCGGGGGGATGACAGATACTATCATCTGATCCTTTTGGCAGAGAATAACACCGGTTACTACAACCTGATGCATATTGTATCCATAGGATTTATTGATGGATTCTACTACAAGCCAAGGGTGGATTTTGAAGTCCTGGAAAAATACCACGAGGGGATAATCTGCCTCTCTGCCTGTCTGGCATCAGAGGTGGCAAGGGAAATCGTAAGAGGCGACTACGACAGCGCCAAAGCCACGGCACTGAAATACCGGGACTGCTTTGGTGAGGGGAATTATTTTCTGGAGATGCAGGATCACGGCTATAAGGATCAGCAGACAGTTAATTCCGCCCTTATGAGGATGCACGAGGAGACCGGTATACCCCTTGTGGTCACAAATGACTGTCACTACACTGATGCCGGTGACGCAGAGGCTCACGACGTGCTTTTGTGTCTGCAGACCGGGAAAAAGGTTCAGGACGAGGACCGTATGCGCTACCCGGGAGGTCAGTTTTACGTAAAATCCGAGGAGGAAATGGCAAAGCTTTTTCCCTATGCCAAGGAGGCGCTTGAGAACACCCAGAGGATAGCTGACAGATGTAATGTGACCATAGAATTCGGAAATACAAAGCTGCCCCATTTTGAAGTGCCGGAGGGCTATGACTCCTGGACTTATCTGCAAAAGCTTTGCGGTGACGGTCTGGTGAGGCGCTATAAAGAAAGAGCCGAAGAGATCCGTCCCAAGCTTGAATATGAGCTTAGCGTCATTAAAACCATGGGCTATGTGGACTATTTTCTGATAGTCTGGGATTTCATAAACTATGCCAGAGAACACGACATCCCCGTGGGACCCGGCCGTGGATCTGCCGCAGGAAGTCTGGTGAGCTATACCACAGGCATTACGGATATAGATCCCATTAAATATCAGCTTTTCTTTGAGAGATTTTTAAACCCGGAGAGGGTGTCCATGCCGGATATAGACGTGGACTTTGAGCCTGAGGGGAGGAACCGGGTCATAGAATATGTGACGGAAAAGTACGGCGAGGACTGCGTGACCCAGATCGTTACCTTTGGCACCATGAAGGCAAAGAATTCCATCCGTGATGCCTGCCGGGTCATGGACATGCCCAGGGCATTGGGAGATAGGCTGGCAAAATCCATACCCAATGAGCTTGGTATCACCATTCAAAGTGCCATGGAAAAGAACCGGGAGCTTAAAAGGGAATATGACAGCGATCCCGAGGTTAAAAAGCTTATAGATACGGCATTGGGCCTGGAGGGACTTCCCCGACAGATAGGGACCCATGCGGCAGGGGTGGTGATATCCCAGAAGCCTGTTATGGAATACGTACCCCTGGCGGTGTCTCCAAAGGGTCAGGTGGTGACCCAGTTTGTCATGACAGAGATCGAGCAGCTTGGTCTTTTGAAGATGGACTTTTTAGGGCTTACAAACCTGACGGTGATCCAGGAAGCCAAAAAGATGGCTGAAAAAAACCATGGGGTAAAGATAGATTTCAATGCCATGGAGTATGATGATCCCAAGGTGTTTGAACTTATAGGAAGCGGCAGGACTGAGGGTATATTCCAGCTTGAAAGTGCGGGGATGACATCCTTTATGATGGAGTTAAAGCCCGAGAGTTTAGAGGATATTATCGCCGGTATTTCCCTGTACAGACCGGGACCCATGGATTTCATACCGGACTATCTGAAGGGAAAAAGAGACAGGGATTCCATTACCTATCTGTGCCCCCAGCTTGAACCCATCCTAAAGCCCACCTACGGCTGCATAGTCTATCAGGAACAGGTCATGCAGATAGTAAGGGACTTGGCAGGCTTTTCCATGGGCAGATCCGACGAGGTCCGCAGGGCAATGTCCAAAAAGAAGACCGCCGTAATGGAGGCGGAGCGCCGGGTCTTTGTGTACGGAGACGAGGATGCAAATGTTCCCGGATGCATAAAAAACGGCATCAGTGAGGCTGTGGCAAACCAGATATATGACATGATGATAGACTTTGCCAAGTACGCATTTAACAAAGCCCATGCCGCCTGCTATGCGGTGGTGGGTTACCAGACGGCATACCTTAAGGCATATTATCCCAGGGAGTTTATGGCGGCTTTGATGGACAGTGCCGGTGAAGCCTCCAAGATAGCCCAGTATATCGAGTGCTGCAGACAGATGGGGATAACGGTGCTGCCCCCGGATATCAACAGGGGCGAGGGCCGCTTTACGGTGGAGGAGGAAGGCATAAGATTTGGAATGTATGCCATTAAAAGCGCCGGAGAAAGCGTGATCGACTCCATAGTTGAAGAGAGAAAAAGAGGCGGAGTCTATGTATCCTTAGAGGATTTCCTGAGACGGGTGACAGGCAGGGAAATAAACAAGCGGGCTGTGGAAAATCTCATAAAGGCAGGTGCCCTGGACAGCCTGCCGGGGAACCGCAAACAAAAAGTTCTGATGGCACCGGACATCATGGACACCATTATTGACCAGAGGAAGCACACCACTGTGGGACAGATATCCCTTTTTGATGTCATAGGCAGTGAGGACAAGCAGGCCTTTGAAATAAAGATCCCCAAGGTGGAGGACTACGACAAACAGGAGAGGCTTGCCTATGAAAAGGAGATAATGGGTATCTATGTAAGCGGCCATCCCTTGGAGGATTATGAAGAGCTCATAAACAAAAATATAACCGCCACATCCCCGGACTTTGCCATCTCCTCAGAGGAAGAGGGAGGCGAGGCTGTGCTGAAAGATGGTCAGCGGGTAGTGATAGGAGGCATGATCACCTCAGTCAAGATACACTATACAAAAAACAATGATGCCATGGCATTTATAACTGTAGAAGATGTGTACGGTGCCATTGAGGTTATCGTATTTTCCAGAGTATTCGAAAGATGCAGGCAGTGGATCACGGAGGACTCCAAGGTCTTTATAAGAGGGCGGACCAGTACGGAGGAAGAAAAGGATGTGAAGCTTTTAGCAGAAGATATTGTGCCATTTGACAGGGTGCCGCGTGAGCTTTGGATACAGTTTTCGGATCTTTCGGATTACAGGGCAAAGGAAGAAGAGCTTTATAATAATCTCACATCATCCGGCGGAAGCGACCGGGTGGTCATTTACCTTAAGGAAAGCAGAAAGATCAAGCGGCTGGAGCCTAAATGGAATGTGGAAGCCAAAGAGGATTTTTTGAATCTGCTTTACAAAGCCTACGGAAAAGACAATGTTAAGGTGGTGGCTGGGAAACTCTAATGAG
>CAMOZG010000168.1 GCA_946630825.1 uncultured Lachnospiraceae bacterium | reverse complement strand
GAAAAAATGAAATACAGAAGGTGCGGTAACAGCGGACTGCTTTTGCCTGCGGTATCCTTTGGCCTGTGGCATAATTTTGGGGACACCGCCCGCTATGATGATATGACTGCCCTGTGCACCACTGCCTTTGACAACGGTATCACACACTTTGATCTTGCCAACAACTACGGCCCGAAATACGGTGCCGCCGAGGAAAATTTCGGCAGGATACTAAAAGATGTCTTTGCACCCTACAGAGATGAGCTTATCATTTCCACAAAAGCCGGTTATGACATGTGGCCCGGTCCCTATGGCAACTGGGGCAGCAAAAAATATCTTGTGGCAAGTCTGGATCAGTCCCTGAATCGGATGGGGCTTGAATACGTGGATATTTTCTACCATCACCGGATGGATCCTGAGACTCCCTTGGAGGAGACCATGGAGGCTTTGTCACAGATAGTAAAAAGCGGAAAAGCCCTGTACGCCGGCCTTTCAAACTATGACGGTCCCACCATGAAAAAAGCCTCTGCCATACTGAGGGAGCTTCACGTACCCTTTGTCATAAACCAGAACCGGTATAATATTTTTAACAGGCTTATTGAAGAAAACGGTCTTAAGGACGCTGCAAAGGATGAGGCAAAGGGAGTGATCTGTTTTTCACCTCTGGCTCAGGGACTTCTCTCTGACAGATATATCAACGGCATACCTGAGGACAGCCGTGCAAAAAAGGACGGCAGGTTTTTAAAGGAATCCCAGATAGATGACAAAACCGTGGAAAAGATAAAAAAACTTAATACCCTGGCTCAAAACCGGGGTCAGTCCCTGGCTCAGATGGCTCTCTCCTGGGTGCTTAAGGATGATGTGATAACCTCTGTTTTAATAGGCGCTTCACGTCCGTCACAGATCCTCGACAACTGCAAGGCACTGGAAAATACAGAATTTTCCGGTGAGGAGCTATCCACGATTCTTTCCATAGCAGGGTAAAGGTGATGAAAAAATTATATGCCGGACTGAGCTTAAGTGCCTTGATCCTTTTTTGCGGGATCTACGGTTTTTCCATGCTTGATATTTCAAATATCTCATACATATATAATAACTATGACACCGAGCAGCATTATTTCGGCTGGATGGCATATCGTGATGCCCCTTTTATGTTTCCGCCGGGTCTCGGTAACAGGCTCATCTACCCGGATGCCTCCTCTGTTATTTTTACCGACTCGATCCCGCTTATCGCATTTTTATTTAAGCTCATCTCCCCTCTGCTGCCGGAGACTTTTCAGTATTTCGGATTGTGGACTCTTTTTAGTATGCTTCTGTCAGGAGTGCTTACAGCAAATATCCTTTTGCGCCACGGATGCGCCCCGGTGAGGGCTTTTTTCTCCGGTGTCCTTATGATGCTTGTGCCCACGGTTATGATCCGCGCCTTTGCACATGAGGCTTTGGCAGGACAGTGGCTTGTGATACTGTCCCTGTCCCTTTGGGATGAGATCTATGTAAGGGACAAAACCTCGGAAATGCCTGCAAGATCCATTATACTTCAAGGTGGTTTTATAGGCTTTTTGGCTTCCGGAATACATCTGTATTTTCTTCCCATCTGCGGGATCATCCTTCTTGGTACAGCCCTCTATCTATGTTTAAAAGACAAACGGATTTGGCAGGCGGTATCTCTTATTGCTTCCTATATAGCCTCGGCAGCCCTTGGGGTGTGGCTTTGGGGAGGCTTTTCTGTGGATCTGCCCCCCGGGGATATCAATTATGAAATGGGAAATGCAGCAAATCTAAACACTCTTTTTAATCCCCTTGATGACTCATTTTTTCTTCATGGTCTGCCCCTTTACTATGTGGGACAGGACGACGGCTACGGCTATCTTGGGTTTGGAATGTGGATCATAATGGCTGTGGGAATTTTTATTTTACTCCGTGAAAAGCTTTGCGATAAGGCACTTTTAATTTCTGTGATCCTGATGTTTATAGTGGCTTTTTTCTTTTCCACTTATCCCATACTAAGCTTCGGGGAAAAGGTGTTTTTTTCTTACAGGCTGCCACATCCCATCCACAGTGTCATGGCGATATTCCGGTGCAATGGCAGGGGGATATGGGTGATCACTTACTCCCTTATGATAGGCGCCCTTATTTTGATAAATAAAAAAAATGGGCGGTGGCTTCCGGTTTTTCTAATACTCTGTATCGGACTGCAGATAGCGGATCTGTCCCCTCTTATAAGGGAAAAATACACCTACTGCAATGAGCCCCGTGTAGTGAAAAATTCCCTGTCAGATTCAAAGGAAATGAAGGAGGCTCTTGCCACCGGAAGGTATGAGCACGTATTTATGGATGAGAGCCTGCTTTGGGCAGAGGAAGCAACAAATTTTGCCATGGAAAATCACCTGACCACAAATCGTTTTTACCTGGCAAGACAAAACGAAGAGGCAAACGCCCGGCGAAATAGAGAGGGAAAGCAAAACTTACGATCTGATACCCTGTACATTTTCCCTGTGGAAAATGAGGCTGAACTTCACTCCCTCGGTCTGAAGATTATCTATCGGGGTGAATACAATTTGGTGGGAGTTACGGATGCCGGAGGCGAAAATGAGTAATAAAGAATACAACTACGGACTATGTGCCCTGAAGCTTTGGATGGCTTTTGAGGTGGTGTATCTGCATACCGGGGGATCCTTTTCCATCTGGATGATAACCGCTGTCCCCGTATTTATGATGCTTTCTTTTTTTCTGTCCACAGATGGGATCTATAAGGATCTTACAAAGCGGATGAAAAGACTTGTTTTCCCCTATATTGCGTGGAGCCTGATAAACTATGGAATACTTGGCGTCATGGGGCTTACTGTCGCACCCCATCTTCGTCCTACCATCAGAGGATTCTTCTCACAGCTTATCTGCGGCACTGCAGATTTGGATTCAAATCAGATGTGGTTTTTAAATAATCTGATTCTTCTTTCGCTGATGATGTATGGTTTATACCGTCTGGCTGGAAGAAAGTTTGCCCTTATTATTTTTATGATACTGGGATGCTTTTGTATTATTTATGAAAAGCTGGGCTGGGATCTGGCTGTCCAGGGATATGTACAAAATAAGGACCGTCTCTGGATGTTTGCAGGACTTATCACACTGCCGGAAATGATCCCCTTTGCGGCAATGGGGCTTTTTCTCTGTGAAACCGGAGTTTTGATCTTTCTAAAAAAATGGAGATATCTTAGCCTGGCACTGGCGATAGTGCTTTTCATCCGGTACAGATCCATTCCTCATGTAATTACCCGGGGAGGATGGTTATACGGCGGACTGGAGCACATTATTGTGGCTGCTCTTTTAGTGGCTATCTTTTATCTTTTACCTCTGGAAAAACTGCCGGAGGCGGTGCTTCATTTTATTAAGTTCCTTGGCAGGTACACCATGGGAATTTTTCTTTGTCATATCATAGTAAAACAGTTATATGAGATCCTGCTTTCAGACAGTCCCCATCTGCTTCATGGTATCCCTGAGGCGGTAACTGTATTTTCACTCTCCTGGCTTATATGTGCCATTTTAGATGCC
>CAMOZG010000167.1 GCA_946630825.1 uncultured Lachnospiraceae bacterium | reverse complement strand
AGACGGAGGATGTGGAAGATGTAGAGGATACAGATGAGACAGGGGCTTCTGATGAGCCGGAGGATGAAAAGGATGGAGAGGTGCCCGAGGATCTCAAGGAAGTGATCCCCAAAATAAACGATGAATATGTGGCGGCAGAGAATATCATTCTCCCTGAGAAATCCAGGGATGAGCCCTTTTATGTGATAACCTCCATCAAATTATCCGAGCCTTCAGAATATGTTGATACCAAGGCTGTAATGGGCTATGTGGATCAGGTCTACGCCTCCTCGGATTCCCTTTTCTTCTATGGTGTGGACTACTATGAAAATGATGAGCGCACAGAGATAGTAAAATTCTCCTATGAGGATGGCCGGATAATACCTAAGGCAGCAGGGGCAGTTCCGGGCTATATAGATGACAGCTTTTGTATAGATGAGGATTCAAAAGGTAACCTCCGGGTAGCCACCACCACCTGGAAGGATAACGGTCAGGAAAGCTCACTCTACATTTTGGACAGTGATATGAAAAAGGTGGGCAGCCTTGTTGACATAGCAAAAAATGAGGGCATAAAGTCCTGCAGATTTATGGGGGACACAGGCTATATTGTAACATTTAGAAATACAGATCCCCTCTTTACCATAGATCTCTCCGACCCGGCGAACCCACAGATCATCTCCGAACTTACTATTCCCGGGTTTTCGGAATACCTGCACTATTGGGGTGATGGGCTGCTTTTGGGAGTGGGCTATGATGCCGATATAGATACCGGAGGCACCACCGGTGTGAAGCTTTCCATGTTTGATGTATCCGATCCTGCCAATACAAAGGAGGTGGCGAAGCTGATCCTTGATGTGGATTCGGCTGACCTGCTCTATGGTAATTACAAGAGCGTCCTCATAGATCCCGAAAAGAACCTGTTCGGATTTTCCTGCTCTGACTGGGGTGAAGAGGAGGACAACTGGGAGGAGAAAGGATATTACATGGTCTTTTCATACAAGGATGGAGAATTCTCGGAACTTTTGACATCGAAGCTTGATATGGATGACGGCTACTGGGATATGGCCAGGGGCATATACGCCGGGGATTATTTCTACCTCATTCATGATGAAAAGATCCGGTCATACAGCATGGAGGATTATAAAAAGGTAGCTGATTATGAGTAAAAAAATATGTGGGTTGATCCTGTTGCTGACGCTTTTTATTCTGATAGGTAATATGGCCTATGCCGCCCGGGGGACATTGAAAAAAGCCGGTAACGTGGAAGTACATAACGTGGAAAAAGGGGTCCGCATCACCTGGGGCAATGTGCAAAATGCAAAAAAATATGAGGTGTGGAGAAAAGCCGGCGGTGGCGGATATGAAAATATTGCCACGGTTGACAGACCCCACGGTCATAATTCCTGGAGGTATACGGACCAGTCGGTAAGATACAAAGAAGGGAAAAAATACAGCTACAGGATAGTGGCGACCCATGAGGGGGAATACAAAAGCTCCACCTCAAAGTCAGCAACCATAGTCAGGCTTTGTCCCATTGAAAAGCTGTCGGTAAAGCAGGGGGATGGTCTGTCCATAAAGGTATCCTATGAGGAGCACAAAAAGGCAGACGGATATGAAGTAAGATGCTATGATGAAGCCATCGGTGCGTTTGTACAGATCAAACGCACCGACAATACAGATCTTACTTTCATTACCTTTTACCCTGACAAGGTTTACAGCTTTTCGGTGCGTCCCTATAAAAAATCCGGGGACAAATACTATTTTTCCAACTGGTGCAAAAGCGAGCACATCAAGGTCAGGCTGACCCGGTGATCCTGTCGCTTTCCCTTAGATACATGTACGGATGATCTGAAAGGACCTCCGCCGGTGATACATGATTTGTGTTCACAAAGGCTATGGAATCGCATAGATCCTTTGTATCAATGCCTATTGAAGCAGGAACGGCTATAAATTCATGGACACTGGAGGGGATCAGATACAGGTCGTCACACAGCCTGTCGGAAAGCTGCCGGACAAATTTATGATAGCAAATCACAGATGCACCGTAGTTGTGATCCGTATTGGTGAGCACATACATGGGTATATCATTATCAGGTGAAATGACGTCGTTATCCGGCATTTTTGACCTTAATATCTCCGCCATAGTGGTGCACACCGGTGGAAGGAGCAACGGTGCTTTTGTTTTTGCATATGAAAAAAGCTCATTGGCATCTGTTCCCCAGGTATTTGCGTGACGGTCATGGATAAGTGCCGTCCCAAAGATCCCCGGCTGTACTTCCAAACGGACCGCAAAGACTAAAGCCAGATCTAAAAATGGAACATATGGGATCTGGGGGAGGGTGGAGCTGTTATGCCTGCGGTTTATCAGGCGCATGACCAGATGCTCCCTGACCCAGTTGAAGTTGGAAAATTTTTCTGCGCTATTAAAGCAGGTATACTTGTTGTTCTCATAGCTTTCCACAATGGCATTGAAAACCTCTTCATATGGACTGCCCTCACAAAGCATATCATAATAGCTGCCAAGATAGATAGTGGGGGAAAGCTCCATGTCTTCTTCGTGGATCACTATGCCATCCACCTCTATGCCGTTATTCTTTTTAATATTAGTGAGTGATACCGATGCCTGACCGGCATATCGGTTTGCCATCCCGGAAAGGATGCTGTCTTTGAAATCTGGATATGTCATTCTCTCTCCTTTGAATTTATCCCGGGGGAGAAAAATTCAAATTCGAGATGGATTATATCCTATGGGAAAAAATAATGCAACAGTTTTATTGACATTATAAAAAATTTCTGATATCGTGATGCCATCTTATTTGGTACGGGGTTTTTACCTCACTTCTTTTTTATTCCCGCCTAAGGAGGCATTTTATTAAGATCGTAAAAAATATCAGGCGACCAATGGTGGCATTGCTTGTCTTTTTTCTGATCCCTGCTTATTTTATTTCTGCATCCCGGATGAAGTTTTTTGCAGAAAATTTGAGCAGTCAAAATGAGGGGGAAAGATTAAGCGGCATCAGCGGAAGGATCATTAAAAAAGAATTCAAAAAGGAAAAATACAGATATACAGTGAAGCTGGACAGACCTTCTGACCTGAGGGGATATGGGCTTTTGATCACCGATAATTTTGATCTGCCCATGGATGGAAGGATAGTGGCGGACTGTACAACCATGAGAGTTACCGGGGCGGAGAATGAGGGTGGCTTTGACAGTGAGGTTTATTACGGTTCCCATGGGATCTCCCTGGTGGCATGGATCGAGGATGTAAAGGTCATAGAGCGGGGATTTTTTGCATATGAGCTGCTATATGAGCTTCGTGAAAGGATCGCCGCGGTGTATGCAAATACCCTGCCTGGGGAGGAGGGTGGACTTTTGTCAGCTATGGCTCTTGGTGATAAAAGTGAGCTTTCAAATGATGTGCGGACACTTTTTTCAGATTCGGGACTGGCGCATCTGCTGGCGGTTTCGGGGCTTCATATTTCCATAGTGGGAATGGGGATCTTCCGGCTTCTTAAAAGGCAGGGATGCTCATATGCCCTGTCCGGTGTGTTGTCT
>CAMOZG010000166.1 GCA_946630825.1 uncultured Lachnospiraceae bacterium | reverse complement strand
TTCTATAATAAGAACAACATATAGTGTTTAGCCAGCAAATCACGGAAAAACTCGGATAGAATTCTTTTTTAAAAAGTGATATACTCTTCTAAGTGTCAAAAAAGGGAGGAATATTAATGGGAAAAGTTATAGCTATTGCCAATCAAAAGGGCGGAGTAGGAAAGACAACAACAGCAATTAATCTTTCGGCATGTCTGGCAGAGCTGGGGAAGAAAGTTCTGGTAATAGATATGGATCCTCAGGGAAACACTACAAGCGGCTTCGGAATTGACAAAGAAGAACCGGAAAATACAGTTTACCAGCTCATTCTTAAGGATTGTACTATCAGAGAAGCTACACACTCTGTAGAAGGAATTGATACTCTTAAAGTGATCCCTTCCAATGTGGATCTGGCAGGTGCTGAGATAGAACTTCTGGGAATAAAAGAAAAGGAATACATTCTGAAAAATGAAGTGGACTATATTAAAAATGATTATGACTTCATCATGATAGACTGTCCTCCTTCATTAAATATGCTTACCATAAATGCAATGACAACAGCAGACAGTGTTTTGGTTCCTATTCAGTGTGAGTATTACGCACTGGAAGGTATCAGTCAGTTGATCCATACCATAGATCTGGTAAAGGAAAGACTGAACGACAGATTAAAGATAGACGGTGTGGTATTTACCATGTATGATTCCCGTACAAATCTTTCTGCTGATGTGGTTAATACTGTAAAGGACAACCTCAATGCCTACGTGTACAAAACCATAGTTCCCAGAAACGTAAAGCTTGCAGAAGCTCCATCCAACGGATTGCCCATCAATTTATATGATTCAAAATCCACAGGAGCAGAAAGCTACAGAAATCTGGCAAAGGAATTGATAGATAGAAAATAATAACAGAGGAGTTTTTACAAATGGCAACTAAGAAAAAAAGCGGATTGGGAAAGGGATTGGATGCCCTCATTGGCGGAGGCGAGACAAAGGTAAAACCGGCTGAAGATAAAGATGCCAAAACCGGATATGTGGAGATAGACATAAATAAAGTAGAGCCCAATCGGGATCAGCCAAGAAAAAATTTTGAAGAGGATGCTTTAGTGGAGTTATCCGAATCCATAAAGGAACATGGAATCATAGAGCCTCTCATTGTACAGAAAAAAGATGATTACTATATGATCATTGCCGGTGAGCGCAGATGGCGTGCATCAAAGATGGCAGGTATCAAGACTGTTCCTGTGGTGATAAAGGATTACACCGATCAGGAAATATTAGAGGTTTCTCTACTTGAAAACCTTCAGAGAGAGGACTTGAATCCAATAGAAGAAGCCATGGCTTATAAGCAGCTCATTGACAACTTTAATCTGAAACAGGATGAAGTGGCTGAGCGGGTATCCAAGAGTCGTACAGTGATAACCAATTCCATCAGACTTTTGAAATTAGATGAAAAGGTACAGCAAATGGTGGTTGACGGTACCTTGTCCTCGGGTCATGCCAGAACCATACTGTCACTTACAGATCATGAGGATCAGGTAAGAATGGCAGAAAGAGTCATGGATGAGGGACTGACAGTAAGAGATCTGGAAAAAGAGATCAAAAACCTGCAGAAGGATTCCAGTGAAAAAAATAAAGAAAAGAAACCCGGATTAGATCCGAAGCTTAAGGCAGTATATTCTGACATTGAAGAAAAGATGAAGCAGATCCTGGGAACTAAAGTCAGCATTATTCCAAAGGATTCAAACCAGGGCAGAATAGAGATAGAATACTATAACCCTGATGAGCTGGATATGATAGTCGATAAGCTGCAATCATAATACAAACATACATTCGAGGTGAGAAATGATAGAAAGTTATTTAGGAATATCTATAGATTATGTGGTCATTGCACTGGCGGCAGTGGTTCTTGTACTGTTGATACTTTTGATCGTAAATATGGTCAAATTGTCAGGTCTCAGAAGAAAATACGATATTTTCATGAAGGGAAAGACTGCCAAATCACTGGAGGATACCCTGATCTACAGGCTGGAGCAGTTGGACGATCTGATAAAGTCAAATGCTTCAAATGAGAGAAATATAAGCAGCATAATGAATACACTTAAAGACTGTTTTCAGAAATTCGGTATCGTCAAGTATGATGCACTGGAGGAAATGGGCGGAAAGCTTTCATGTGCCATGTGTATGTTAAATGACAAAAATGACGGCTACATCATAAATATAGTTCACTCCAGAGAGGGCTGCTATAACTATATAAAGGAAATAATAGATGGCAATTCCATAATCGGATTGTCCGAAGAAGAGACCGAAGCTTTGGAAAAGGCTCTTAAGATCTAAACTTTCATTGCAAGTTATTGAAAGATAGTATATAATAACTTGGATTGAGTTTTGAAAGGTGATTTTATGCACGGATATATGCGGTCCATCGGATTTAGGAATATAGGCAGATCAGAAATGTCTGCAATTTTTCACGACGCTATGCGTCATCCGGATTATTCTGATACCGCTCTGGATACAGAAGGCTATGAATATTCAGAATTAAGAAAAGAAATAGTATCCGGTATGGGTATAGCCTTTCGTGGTGTCTACGACGAAAATGACCGCTTTGTCATGGATTACTATTATCCCTATAGAGAAGCCGGAAAAATTTCTACCCGTATAGAAGTGGAAATGGTCAAGGAATCGGATCGCGAGAGTTTTCTCGGCATATGCGAAGATCCGAGACTGGGAGTGGATCTGGTGTTTTTTGTACAGGATATGATGGAAGTGCTGGAATCAGATCAGCGTAACACTCAAAGGGTGGATTTTGGCGGAGTCACACTTTCAGGACTTGCCTCAGGCGGAAAGATCATCCTGCCAATAGAGAGGACGGATCAGGTGAAGGCACACAGCAGAGAGGCAAGCAGCAGGAGACAGGAGTTGGTGGCTGCTGTTCGTGTAGGAGACCAGGAAGCTTTTGAACAGCTTACACTGGATGATATGGATATTTATAATTCCATTGCCAAACGGATAGGAAGTGAAGATGTGTTGTCCCTGGTCAATACGTATTTTATGCCCAATGGTATAGAAAGTGATAAGTATTCTGTCTTAGGAGAGATACTTGATATTAAAAGGATATTGAATCACTTTACCATGGAAGCCATCTATATCATGACTCTTGATTGTAATGACCTGATATTTGAGGTATGTATCAATGACAGGGATCTGCTGGGAGAACCGGCAATAGGCAGGAGATTTAAGGGAGATATCTGGATGCAGGGCAAGGTACGTGCATAGGTATGGACGATTAAAATTCGTTGTGGTATAATCAATTTGTTGTTTATATGTTTATATGTCTGCGTAGCTCAGTTGGATAGAGCGACCGCCTCCTAAGCGGTAGGTCGGAGGTTCGAATCCTCTCGTGGACGCTAATTCTTGGTGGTCACAGTCAGTTGGGTTTTTTATTATTCCCGGCGACTGTGACTTTGTTGCAAAATGGTAACTATTTAAAACCAAGCGAATACGAGCCGGTTCTGAATAGTTACACAAAATGTATAAAAATTTCGGGGGTGAGTCATGGATCA
>CAMOZG010000165.1 GCA_946630825.1 uncultured Lachnospiraceae bacterium | reverse complement strand
AGTTGGATCCAGTCCTTCGGGGCTGGATTTTTTTGTGCGGGAAGATGTAAAGTTTACTTGACATATAGGCAAAAGGATGGTATTCTTCGTGTAAAGCAAGCTTTACTTTTGGGGGGCAGGATGAAAAATCAAATTGCAGAACTTAGAAAGTCGAGGAACTTGACACAACAGGAATTGGCGGATCTTTTAGGAGTTACCCGCCAGACGATTATTTCTCTCGAAGGTGGGCGGTACAATCCGTCCATACTACTGGCTTTTAAACTGGCAAGAACCTTTGATATGCAGATCGAAGATATTTTTATTTATGAGGAGGGTGATGGATCATGAAAGGAAGTTTGCCTAAAACAGTTTATGTTTTAATGACCTTATCAGGGATATTGATTCTTGTGTTAGGGTCTATCTTTGATGTAAATGTTTCGGTTACGGCTGTCGGTGCCGGACTTTTTGCCTGCGGAGTAAATCGACTTGTGGGAGAGTGGCGGGTAAAGAAGGATCCCGACTACGCCAGAAAACAGGAAATTGCAAATCAGGATGAGAGGCTTGTGTACATAGCTGACAAGTCCAGAAGCCTGACTCTTGGAATAGCAACTATTCTTTTGGCTGTCGTTGGGATCATTTTGATCTCAGTTGGTTTGGAAGCTTATGGTAATTGTTGCGTGTATGTTGTGTGGGGGATCTGCGCACTGCACCTCATTATATACCGGGTAGTAAGCCATAGGTACTAAGATCGAGGAGGATATGAAAATGGATATATGGGAAAGAATGTATGAAAAAGCAAAGGAGCAGTATCATCCAAAGGATGTGACACCCTTTGTCTATGCACATCATGTTGTCTGCGCATTGGAGGCGGAGAATGGAGAGATATATGTTGGTTTTTGCATTGAAAGCTGCAGTGGAGTCTTGAACTTGTGTGCGGAGCGTGTTGCAGCATTGAATATGTATGTCAACAGTGGTCAGACAAAAGTCAGGCGGCTTATAGCCTTTCGTGAAAGTGCTCCGAATGGAGGCGGCAGCGGTATGCCCTGCGGTGCATGTCGGGAGTTTTTTTATCAGTTGGACGAGGCGAATGAGGACATGGAAATTATGGTGGATTATGAAAAAAGAGAGGCGATCAGCTTAAAAGAATTATTGCCGAATTGGTGGGGAAAAGAGCGATACCAATCGCTAAAAATGTAGAATTCTACAAGTTTGTTGATTATAAAGAAGTGAAGTGATAAAATATAATCTAAAAAAATGTAGAATTCTACAATTTAGGAGATTATATGATAAAACGAGATAAATATTTGAATCAGTTGATCAGTGCAAGAAACAACGGATTCCCGAAAGTAATAACAGGAGTAAGAAGATGTGGAAAATCTTTTCTTCTTAAAGAAATATATAAAGATTTTTTGCTTTCAGAGAATGTGCCAGAGAGTAGTATAATCATCATGGAATTGGATGATGATGAAAATAGCAGGTATCGTGATCCTTTGGAATTAGGAGCTTATGTCAGGGAAAAATGCAAAGGCAAAGAGCATTACTATGTATTCATTGATGAGATACAGAAGGTATATTCAATAATTAATCCTAACCTCACTGATGGTAAACATGTTTTGGCAGATCCTGAGGATACTGAAGTAATATCATTCGTAGATGTTGTACTTGGTCTGTCAAGAGAAAAGAATATTGATCTATATGTGACGGGATCAAATTCCAAAATGCTGTCTTCAGATATAGTTACTGAATTTAGAGATAAGGCAACAAATATCAAATTATCGCCCTTGTCTTTTGAAGAATACTACGGATATGTTGGGGGTTTGGCATCAGAGGCAATATATTCGTATATGCAGTATGGTGGAATGCCATTGGCTGTGTTAAAAACAGAAGAAGAGCGAAAAGAATATCTAAAGAATCTGTTTTCTACGACATATTTTACTGATATTGTTGAAAGAAATAAGCTGAAAAAAGGAGAGGCGCTTGATGAACTATGTAATATTATAAGTTCTTCAACTGGCTCACTGCTTAATTCAGAGAAAATCGCAAACACGTTTGAAAGTGTCAGGCATGAAAAAATTGATAAACAGACAGTCGAGAACTATATAGGTTACTTCAAAGATTCCTTCCTTTTGCGTGAAGCAAAACGCTATGACTTAAAGGGACGAAAAGAAATCGGTGCACTCAGAAAGTATTATTTTATTGATACCGGTTTAAGAAATGCACGCTTAAATTTTACGTTTCCTGATGAAGGACAAATGCTTGAAAACATTGTCTATAATGAGCTTTGCTATAATGGATATTCTGTTAATGTTGGTGTGTTTGATAGTGTTGAAAAGGATAAAAATGGAAGATCAATAAGGAAGAATAATGAGGTGGATTTCTATGCCACTAAAGGGATAAGATCTTTTTATATTCAGGTGACGGCGGATATCTCTAATGCAGAAACAAGGGAAAGAGAAATACGACCGTATTTTAAGTTGAACGACCAGGTGCAAAAGATTCTTGTTGTGAATAAGCCGATTGGTGAAACGCTTGATAAGAATGGATACACTGTCATAGGGATTACGGATTTTTTGCTTGCATACATAAAGTGAACTGTTGGTATGAGGTTAGGAAGCGAGAATAGTTAGCCATAGGGGCAGCAGAAAATTACAAGGAATGCATAAAGGGGCTTCTGTGAGGTGAGAAATGAGTAATTTATCAGAGTTGATCAAAGGCAGAAAGAGCTTTAGGACCTTTGATGGTGAGTATATCAGTGAAGAGCATAAAAAGGCACTGGCGGAATACATGAAGGATGTAAAAAATCCTTTTGATATACCGGTGGAGTTTGTGATGCTTGATGCAAAGGAGCATGGACTTTCAAGTCCGGTTCTCTCTGGAGAAAAAACCTACGTAGCAGGAAAGGTTTCAAAAAAGCCATATGCGGATGTGGCTTTCGGATATTCCTTTGAAAAGCTGGTACTCTATGCCTGGTCACTGGGAATAGGCACAGTCCTTATAGGCGGAACCATGAAGAGAGAGGCTTTTGAAAAAGCTGCAGGATTAAAGGATGGGGAAATGATGCCATGCATGAGTCCTTTGGGATATCCAGCAAAAAAGAAATCCATCAGGGAATCAATGATGAGGAAAGGTGCGGGAGCGGATTCCCGTTTTTCTCCTGACAAGCTTTTCTTTGCCGACAAGTGGGGCGAGGCTTTGCCTCAGGACAACGAGTTTTCTGATGTTCTTGAAATGGTAAGGTGGGCTCCATCGGCGGTGAACAAGCAGCCCTGGCGGATCGTTGTAAAAGACGGTATTTATCACTTCTACGAAAAAAGAGATAAGGGATATGAGAAGCCGAAAACCGGAGATCTGCAAAAGATCGATATAGGGATTGCCCTTTGCCATTTTGTAATGGGAATTGAGGATAAGGGTAAGACAGTAGAGGTTGAGATAAACGATCCTAGACTGGAAATCCCTGAGGATGTGGAATATATTGCAAGCGTAAGCATACAATATATTAAATATAGGTAACTATTCAGGACCCGGCACCACTTAGCTCTGAATAGTTACCATTTTTCTTCTCATGGAAAGGTAGAGGATAAACATGAAAAGTGCCTGCA
>CAMOZG010000164.1 GCA_946630825.1 uncultured Lachnospiraceae bacterium | reverse complement strand
CTTGATTTCGGAGGTTTTTATCTCCTTGTATAAGCTTTCATCATTTTCTTTCATAGGCTGTTACCCCACTCTCTCCACCGAAGCACCGTACTCTCTTACGGCACCTCCCACGATCATATTCAGTATCCGCTCTGCCTCCGGATTGACGGCATTTATATAAATTGAGGTCCCAAGCTCCACTTCATCCAATGCCGAGTATACCGCTTCCCGAAGCATCGACATGACTATCCTCATGCGAAGTACCGGTGTGATGCTTTTTTTAACATAGAGATAATCAACCACAATTCCCTGCCTTCTCGCAGACAAAAGCACACAGCCGCAGGGCGTGGCATCCGCATCAAAATAGACATAGCTGATGCCGGAGTGATATTCTCTCCTGTCAGAAAGCTTCAGATACACATCATCAGATTTTACGGCACTGGCGTCTCCATCCGCCTCGATCAGATCTCCAAGCAGCGCATAGTCCCTTTCTGACACCTTGGACAGGGGACGGATGACAGCCGGGGGCTTTATGCTGTTTTCAAGTACCCCGTCACTTTGTATATCCATAAATGACACCGAAAGCAGCCTGCTCTCACTGCTTACAGCCAGTCCGCATTTTTCAAAAAATTCATCAAGCCCCTTATCATCCTTATGTCTGACATAGGAGACAAAAAGACCTGCCGAGACAGTAGCTCTGCTTAGATCCTTTGCCAGAGCCACCATGGCACTTCCCACGCCCTTCATCCGATAGGACTTGTCCACATAGATATACTCTATCTCCCAGGAGCTGTCATACTCCAAAAGAGCCAGCACTCCGCAGGACTTTTCATCTCCTGCCCTATTCGACTCCGAAGCTGCGATAAGAACCGGATTTTTTTTGTAAAGCTCCGGCGGCAGCACATTTTTATAAAAACCGAGCTTTTCCTCAGGTACCAAAAATACCCTCATACCTTATTTCCTTTCATCTGTTTTGTCAGACTATTAATTTCCTCATCTTCAGCCTTTACCCTTGCATAAAGGTCATCAAACTCCGTTTCCGGAAAACCTAAGTCCTCCTTCCAGACTCTTTTTAAAAGTTCTAAGTACTCCTTTGCCGTCTCAGATTCACCTAACCCGTAGAGTTCTGCTTTTTCATTCATGGATATTGGAAGTTTTAAATAATACTTAAACATTTCCTTTAGCTCGGTCGTATCATATTTTGTAATATCCATTTCCGTCCCGATATATCCCATATCGTCACATTTTTTCTGATAAGCCGTTTTTTCTTCATTTGATGTGGTATTATAGTCCCAATACTTAGACCTCTTAAGTGCCAAAAACCCGCCTATCATCATGTCTATATGATGAATCTTGTTGGCTTCTATTACTCCTTCGGAAATATCATCCTTATACTCATCAGTCAGATTTTTAAGCTTTATATATTCCTCCGGCTTATCATATAACTGCATAACACTTAAACCTTTGACTGCATTGGATTTCTTATCTGCCAGCTTCATTTGCTTTGAAGCATTTTCTATCTGATCCTCCCATGCATTTGCTGCAACAAGCTCATCATATGCGCTTTTCTTCTTTTCATAATCCTCCTCTAATTCTTGCTTAAGTTTTTTAAAGTCATCACCTTCACATAAAACTTCTTCTGTCTTTACCCTGAAAACATCTGCCTTAATGCCCAAAGATGATATGCCCTTGGATAATAGGTCAAAATCCTTTAGATGATCCACGGGAATATCGGAATACTTCTTCAAAAATTCATAGGGCAGATTAACATCCATATTGGAGGAGGTAAAAATGGATAAGATCAAAAGATCACTCATCTTAGGATCAGACATTACCCTTACCCAGTCCTCCGGTCTGATACTTTCAAGCTTATCTCCAAGTATATTATAAGACATCTTAAGCTTCTGATGCATGATACTCATATATTTGGCATAGCCGTTTAAGTACATATCATCAGCCATGTCATGATCCTTGTCAGTGGCATTGCGAAGCTTATAGCTGTGCATCAGATTATCTATCATCTCTGCCACTTCTTCATCTGTCATGGTATCACAAAGCGTCCCTTTTAAGATATCTGTCTGTCTGGCAATGGAATCTCCGCCGTCATGATTATGTAATTTCTTTGATCTTACACTAATATGTACTCCACCATTAAGAAATGGCTTTATACATTCATCTATCAGCTTGTCCCGTTTTATTTTCTCAGGAGAAGGCGCAGGATTAACGCCCTCGACCTCGGCTAAAAACTTGCATCCCGCAATAGAGGTATTGCCCGATAAAGCATGCGCCATGCTCTTTGGCTTTATACCGGTTACTTCCTTTAAGCTAAACATCATATCGGCAGGAGGCATGCAGCCCTTTTCATGCTCCAAAAAGCGGAGCATATCATCCACGTTCTTCCTGTTATAGACACTGTTACCCTCTGCATCCGTGGCATCCTTTGAGATCTTTTTGACCTCACCTTCAAACTTTTTCATGTACTCATTGCCTTCTGCAAGCTCTGCCTTGGGATATCCTACAGAGGAGCCTTCTCCCATGATGCGCTGCAGATTTTTCCCAAGATAGTACTGGGTACGCAAAAGCTTGGAAAGATATTTTTTCTGGGGCTCGTCATTTGCCTCGACATTCATGGAAAGCTCGTCATTGTAGTGGGTCCTGTAGTAGGGATTTGTGACAATAAGCTTTCTCACACGATACACATCATCTATGGCGGTAAGGCGCTCTATCTGTTTTTCCAGCTTCTCCGCAGTCTCGCCGCCTGCCAATTCTGCCCCGTCACCCTCCTTTGCCTTCAGTGCCTCCATAAAGCCGGGGTTATTTTTCATCATATTCTTAAAAACCTTAAGGAGACGGCTCATTCGCTCTAAATCATCGGACTTTGCCGCAAGCACCTTATCATCAAAGAGATTGACCACCTCGGCTGCAGGCTGGGACATGAAAACATTTGCTATTTCCGACATGATGGTAAAGCGTCCCTTTTCTATCTCGGCGGCATCTGCCTTTGAACCGTCCTCCATTACACCGGTATAGCTTTTGACAAATGAGGCGAAATTGTCCTCATACTGCATCTCATCCATGGCAAGTTCGGTTGCCAAAATGGATAGGTCATTAAGCTCATCACACTTTAGCTCCACACGCTGCGCAGGGGGCAGATGTCTTCTCATCTTTGCCCGGGCATCTCTGACCTTAAACTCCTCTGCATCTGTCGCTTCAAAGCGCTTTGCCACCTGATCCTTGGAATAGAGTCTGGACTTTTTGTTTTTGATCTTGCTCTCTCTGGATTTAACCAGCTTCTTTTCCTGATACTCATTCCTGTATTCGCTGTGAAGCTCCGCATCCATGGGGATCATGGTCTCACTGAAGGTATTATTGGACATGACCACGCTGTTTTTCAGGCGGTCACGAAGCTCATGCCCCTGCTCTATGCGGGCCCTTAACCTTTCCTCCTCCAGCTCCTGCGGGATCTCATTTATCAGATCACCCTGCACATTTTCCTGCAGAGCTTCAAACTGCTCATCTACTTCATGAATTATTTCCAGTTTTTTCTTGTCCAAAAGATCACTCATGTTCCTTCTCCTTTACGATCGCCCAATTCCTACGCGTTCTCCGGAAGCTTTGTCCCCTCCCTTAAGCT
>CAMOZG010000163.1 GCA_946630825.1 uncultured Lachnospiraceae bacterium | reverse complement strand
ATATCCCATGCCTTGCCGGTAGCATCCTGCTCTACGGCAATAAGGCAGGGAGTACCCTTGCCGGCCTGATACTCGGAACGAACCGTGTGACCGGGAGCCTTGGGAGCGATCATTGTAACGTCAACATCAGCAGGAGGCTTGATGCAGCCAAAGTGGATGTTGAATCCATGGGCAAACATAAGCATGTTGCCTGCCTCTAAATTGGGCTCAATGTCTTTTTTATACATATCAGCCTGGAGCTCATCATTGATAAGGATCATGATTATATCTGCCTGCTTTGCAGCCTCTGCAGCAGTAAATACCTTAAAGCCCTGCTCCTCTGCTCTTTTCCAGGATTTTGATCCCTCATACAGACCAATGATCACGTTGCAGCCGCTCTCCTTAAGGTTTAATGCATGAGCATGTCCCTGGCTGCCGTACCCGATAATGGCAATGGTCTTACCATCCAGATATGACAGATCACAGTCTTCCTGATAAAAGATCCTTGCTTCGTTTGACATTTTAGTTACCTCCTTAAACTATAAGTGTTTTATTAAAGACCCCACACAGATCATAGTGTGCGGGATATCTCTCCATCCTCATTCACCAGCACCAGATCCTTGGTACCTCTGGTAAGTCCGGTGATACCTGTTCTTGCCAGCTCCAGTATTTCGAAATTACAGCTTTCCAGATTTTCCAGAAAGGAATCCAGCTTGCCGTGGGTTCCCGTAACCTCGATCACCACGGATTCATGGGCATAATCCACATCCACTTCCTTGGCATGAAATCTGTCCACCAGCTCCGAAAGTTCAAACTGGGGCTTGGGGCTGTGAACCTTTACCAACATCAGCTCTCTGGTAACGGATTCCCCGTTTTTCAGCACTGTTACCTTAATTACATCCTCTAATTTGTTAAGCTGCTTTTCTATCTGCTCTAAAATAAGCTCGTCACCGCTTGCCACTATGGTACATCTGGTAAATCTGGGATCAGATGTGACACCGGCGGAAAAGCTGTCTATATTGTAGCCCCTGCGGGAAAAAAGCCCCGACATGTGGGACAGCACACCTGATGTATTTTCAACCAAAACCGAAAAAACTCTCTGCTTCATAACTCTCCTAATCCTGCATGGCTCTCATAATGCTGGGAATAAGCTGCTTCTTTCTGGACACCACCCCGGGCAGGTATGCGCTGTGCTCCCCGGTAATGTGGTCAGCCCCGAATCCACGGCTTACAATGTCCGAAGCCTGCTTGCCTTCAAATAAAAGCTGGGTGGACTGATCAAAGATATTTGTCATCATCACAAACACCATGTCCAGATTTTTATCTGCAATGACCTTGTCGGCAAAATCCAAAAGCCTCTGTCTCACCGACTCAAGCTGCTTTGCTGAAACAGCGGAGATCTGAGCCACGGCAAAGTGCAGTTCCTCCCCATGGAATATCTTGAAATCCTGATAAAATATCTCCTCTGTGGACCGGTCTTCAAATGCCGAACCGGCTTCAAACATGGATACCGCCAGCTCCTCTATGTCCACATCCGCTATACGTGCCAGCTCTTCTCCCACCTGTCTGTCTATCTCAGTGCAGGTAGGGGACCGGAACATAAGTGTATCGGATAGTATTGCCGACAAAAGCAGTCCTGCAATGTGGGGCTTTACTTCCACTCCCTTTTCCTGATACATCTGGTAAATAATGGTGGAACAGCATCCCAAAGGCTGGTTTCTGAATGTGACCGGTGCCATGGTCTGCAGGGTACCTATGCGGTGATGGTCAATGATCTCTAAGATCTCTGCCTCTTCAATCCCATCCACGGCCTGGCTTTTTTCGTTGTGATCCACAAGTATCAGCTGCTTGTGCTGCATATCCAAAAGGTTTCTACGGGACACCATGCCTATGTAGCTGCCCTCGTCATCCACCACAGGAAAATCCCTGTGTCTGACCTTGGACATGGTCTCTTTTACATCATCCACATAGTCATATTCATGGAAGGTAATGATACCCTCCTTGGTCATAAAATGCTTTATGGGAATGCTCTGGTTAATAAGTCTGGCTGTGGTAAAGCTGTCATAGCCCGTGGATATAACCACAGTATCCTGGCTGTTTGCTTTTTCTAAAATATAAGGATCTAAGTCCCTGCCCTCAGGTACACCGGTAACCACCATACAGGTGGGATTCTTTTCAAGCACAAGCATCTGCTGTGCCGCATAGTCTCCGATTATCACCAGATCTTCCTGGTCGATCTCACCCTGCATGGTCTCCCGGGCTCCGGAAGCCACCACCACTTTGCCCTCTACAAAATACCCGTGTTCATTGCCGCAGTGCATCCTGCCGCTTAGGGTCTCAATTATATTTTTATACTGGGTGCGTGCTCTGGACAGCTCACAGTTATCGTACACATCCATATATGAATATGCCAGATCTCCGTTTACAATAAGACCTACAAGCCTGCCGTCTTTCTCCACCACAGGGAGAGTTACCACATCCTCCGACAGCATCAGCTCCCATGCCTTTTTCAGGGAAAAATGATCGCTTACACCATTGGTGTGACGATAGGAAATATCCCTTATCTGGGTGCGCACGTCCCGAACCGTATCGGGACTTTTGACACCGAAGCGGTTAAGCACATATGCGGTTTCCATATTCATCTCACCAGCTTTTTTAGGGACGAAATGCCCTTCACCCAGTTGGTTTTTTAACTCTGCAAGGCCGATAGCGGCACAGATGGAATCAGTATCCGGATTCTTGTGCCCTATGACCCATATTTCCCTGTCTGTCATATTTTATATCCTTAGATAACACCCAACACCGTAAGCAAAACAATGGTCATGACTGCCAGATTGGCAATGCTCAAAAAGACTACAAAATTAAATCTGCTTCCCATCTTTTTGACACTGTTTTCAATATCGGTAAACCGGGTATCCCTTTCATCCCGATCCTTCATGAAGTCCTGGATGTTACGGTATACACGGACATTTTCGTCATGTATCTTATCAAAAATGTCGCCCTTGATGCCGCTTAAATCTGTGCCTTCGGAAATGGAATTTTCCATGGATGACATCTTGTCCTCCACCGACTTAAGGGTGGCGCTCATCTTGTCATCAGACTTGGCGACTGCTTCGCTGGCAGCCCTCACTGCCACCTCTGCCGCAGCCTCTCTGCTGATGGTGGCACTCTTATTTTCCACATCCTTTTTCATAGCTAAAAGCTTCTGCTGATATCGCAGGTTTTCAACTTCCTTTTCATGAAGCTGAGCCTCAAGCTGATCCATGCGGTGCTGCTTTTCACGTATAAGGGCAGTTATAAGGGAAGCCTTTTGTCTGAAGGAATCTATCTGTGCAAAAAGCTCCTCCTCCGATTCATCTATATCCGGTTCATTCTCCTTGGGGATGTAAACCTCCTCCGGGGCTTCACCGGCTTCACTTACAGCCTCGTTATCGGTTTCGGTGTCGCTCTCCTCCCCGGTATACTCATTAGAGTCTGATTCTGTATAGGTGTCGACACCTGCATCTGCTTCTGTTTCTGTAACAGTTTCTGTATCTGTATCTGTATCTGCAGCATTATCAGTATAGGTATAGTTATCTTCCTGCTGTCCGTCTGACATGTATAAATAGGACTTGTCCTCCAAGGTTATCCCATGCTTTTCCCTGGAAGCCTCAGTCTCAGCCGGTTCCACTACACCTGCCGCCTCCAGTCTCTCGTCTATTTCCTCTGTGTTTTTTTTCCCGGATCCGCTTTTAATA
>CAMOZG010000162.1 GCA_946630825.1 uncultured Lachnospiraceae bacterium | reverse complement strand
TGACAAGCACAGTACCGGTGGAGTCGGTGACAAGACCACCTTTGTAATAGGACCCATGATAGCAGCCCTTGGACTTCCATTTGCCAAGATGTCAGGCAGGGGATTGGGACATACGGGAGGCACCATTGACAAGCTGGAGGCATTTCCGGGATTTAGGACCTCCATATCCGAAAGCAAGTTTTTTGACAATGTGGCAAGACATAAAATAGCTGTTGTGGGACAGACCAGAAATCTGGCTCCCTGTGATAAAAAGCTTTATGCCCTCAGGGATGCCACCGCCACTGTGGATCAGATCTCTTTGATAGCCAGCTCCATAATGAGTAAAAAGCTTGCCAGCGGAGCAGACGCCATAGTTTTGGATGTAAAGGTGGGAAGCGGTGCCTTTATGAAGACCAGGGAGGAGGCAAGAAAGCTGGCTGAGACCATGGTCAATATAGGAAATGCAGCAGGCAGACGGGTGACAGCGGTCCTTACGGATATGGATGAGCCCTTGGGATATGCCGTAGGAAATACCTTAGAGGTGATAGAAGCCATAGATGCCCTCCGGGGTGAGGGACCCAAGGATCTGATGGAGGTGGTTTATGCCTTAGGCTGTCAGCTTGCCATCCTCTCAGGTGTGGCACAGACCCGGGATGAGGCTTTGGAAAAGCTTAACCGGGTGATAGATGACGGCAGTGCTTACGACAAGTTTGTGGAATTCATACGGATCCAAAACGGCAATCCCGAGGACGTTCCCAGAATGAGGGAGCTGCTTAATATAGCTTACAGGGAAGAGGTCTTTGCCGAAGGTGACGGATATGTGGCAAAGATAGATGCCCAGCAGATCGGTCATGCCTCCATGGTGCTTGGAGGAGGCAGAGCAGTCAAGGGAGATACCATTGATCTTAATGTGGGAGTGGTGCTCCATAAGAAGGTGGGAGATTCGGTCATAACGGGTGAGTCAATAGCCACAATTTACGGAAATGACGACAGAAAGGTAAAGGCTGCAAAGGAGGAGATCATTTCCGCATATACATTTACCAAAAACAAGGTGGACAGTCCCGCCAAGATATTGGAGATAATAGGAGAAAAATAGGATTGGAAAAAACTATCAATATACCTTCGGATCACATGGAGAATATCTTCGGTGAATTTGACCACAACATCAACATAATAGAAAGATCCCTTGGGGTGGATGTGGTCAACAGAGGAGATGTGATTAAGCTAATTGGTGACAAGGGGGCGGTGACGGCTGCGGAAAATGTGCTTTTAGAGCTTTTTTCCCTGTCCAAAAGAGGCAACCACATATCCGAACAGAATGTAAGATATGCCCTTTCCCTGAAGGAAAGCCTAAGCTCCCATCCCTTGGTAAAGATCGACGAAGAGGTGATCTGCCATACTGTAAACGGAAAGCCCGTAAAACCCAAGACCTTAGGACAGAAAAATTACGTGGATGCCATTAAAAAGCAGATGGTGGTCTTTGGAATAGGCCCGGCAGGTACGGGAAAGACCTACCTTGCCATGGCAATGGCGATCACGGCTTTTAACGCAGGAGAGGTAAGCAGGATCATCCTTACCAGGCCTGCTATAGAGGCAGGGGAAAAGCTGGGATTTTTGCCGGGAGATCTGCAGAGCAAGGTGGATCCCTACCTGCGTCCATTGTATGATGCCCTGTATCAGATCATGGGGGCGGAAAGCTTTCAGCGGAATATGGAAAAGGGCTCCATTGAGGTGGCGCCCCTTGCCTATATGAGGGGACGTACTCTGGATAATTCCTTTATCATTTTGGACGAGGCACAAAATACCACCCCGGCACAGATGAAGATGTTTTTGACCAGGATAGGATTTGGCTCCAAGGCAATTATTACAGGAGACGAGACCCAGAAGGATCTGCCAAAGGATGCCATATCGGGGCTTGATGTGGCAGTAAAGGTCTTGTCCTCAATAGAGGATATATCCATCTGCAGATTGGATGGCAGGGATGTGGTAAGACATCCTCTGGTGCAAAAGATAGTGGGAGCCTACGAAGAATACGAGTCAAGGCAGAAAAAAAGAGAGAAAAAAGGAGCAAAACGAAGCTAAATGAATTCCACTGAAAAAAGGATACCCCCAAAGCGGTTTGCTTACATAATTGCATTATTCGTGGTGTCACTCTTGTGTGTCATCATGATGCTGTACGGCAGGAGGGTGCTTTTAGATGAGATCATAGGGATCATAGCAATGTTTTTGTCCTTCTCCATGGTTTTTATCATAGCTCTTATCCAGCTTCGCAGGATGGGCAGGCTGTCCTATGACGGCACCACCTACAAGCGGGTTTTTATACTGTCAGCCATAAGCTGGGGCATAATACTTATATCATCATACCTGCCTCCATTTTTGGGACCGGTGATACTTACAAGCTTTCTTTTGGCATCTGCGGTGGATGGGCTTTTGTCTTTGTCCGCGGCACTTTTCATGGATATGATGCTGTGCTATACCTGCGGAATGAGTTCAAATACTCTGTACTGCTATATCATGCTTTCCGTTTTCGGATCCCTGATCGCAGTATTTTTAAAGGACAGGAGAAGTGAAAAAAATCCCCATTTGTATATTCTGCTTCTGACAGTCCAGTTTTTCTTCCCGGTGATATATTATGAGTTTTCCTACGGCAGACTTTCCGTAAGCTTTCTGACTTCCGCATTTCTTTCGGCATTTATTGTCACCATCATAGTCATGCTGAGTTATAAGTGGCTTTTAAAGATAGACGCTGATGAGGAAAAGATCTCCTATGAGATGTATTTGGAGGATGACTTTTCTCTGGCTACGGAGCTTAGACGTTTTTCAAAGGCTGAATATGCCCATGGAAAAAAGGTGTCCCGGCTTTCCATGGCATGTGCCAAGGAGATCGGACAAAATGAATATCTGGCAGGAGTGGCAGGCTTGTACTACCGCGTGGGATGTGTCAGGGGAGAGCCCCTTATAAACCACAATGTGGAAATGGCATCAGAGTATTGTCTGCCGGATGCGGTAAAACAGATCCTTGGAGAATATCAGGGAATGGTGGAAAAGCCCACCTCCATAGAATCTGCCATAGTGCAGATGGTGGATGCTTTGGTATCCCGGATTGATGCTTTGGGAGAGGAGAGGATGGAGAGCTCCTGGAATCAGGAGATGCTCATATATCAGACCCTTACGGAGCTTTCAAATCAGGGAATGTATGATGACTGCGGACTGACCATGAACCAGTTTTTACGTATCAGGGACTGTCTGATAATCAAGGAAAACCTGTTATAAGAATACATACCGGAGGATAGTGATGACCCTGGATTTTTTCAGTGAGGTTGGAAGTGAAGAAAGTGACGGGAAATTTCTGATAGAGGGCTTCGATTTTGACCCGGAGGATATTGCCCAAAGGGTGATAAGCGAGGTGCTTTTGCATGAGGATTTTCCCTATGAGGCATATGTGAGTCTTTTGATCACGGATGCAGCAGAAATACGCACCATGAATAAGGATAAGCGTGGGATAGACTCCGCTACGGATGTGCTTTCCTTTCCCATGATCGAATTTGAGCGCCCCGGGGATTATGAGGCTTTAGATGATATGGATGACATATTTCACCCCGACACAGGAGAGGCTATGCTTGGGGATATAGTGATCTGCCATGACAGGGTGATATCACAGGCAAAAGAGTACGGTCACTCCGTGCTTCGGGAATACGCTTTTTTGATAGCCCATTCCATGCTCCATCTTTTGGGCTACGATCACATGGATGATGATGAGCGGATGGTGATGGAGGAGCGGGAGCGTGAGATTTTG
>CAMOZG010000161.1 GCA_946630825.1 uncultured Lachnospiraceae bacterium | reverse complement strand
GCATCAGATCCAGAAGCACCACATTAAAGTCCCCCGCCAATGCCCGGCGTCTGCCAACTGCGCCTTCGGATTCTATGACCACGTCATAGCCGGACATGGTAAGATAGTCCCGTTCCAGCTCTGCGATAGCATCCTCATCTTCTATGATCAAAACCCTGTTCATTCTATCCTCTCTTCTAATAGCACAAGACATCATCTGACCGGATCCGTCCGTACCCGATCCCGTAGCGCTCATTTGACGCTTCCGGTATCTGGCTCCCGGTTGCAGTCAAGGTAAATACCTATAACCGTCCCCTTGCCGTATTCGCTTTTTGCCCAGACTCTGCCGCCGTGGTCGGCGATTATGTGCTTTACCAGCCAAAGTCCGACTCCGCTTCCCCGCAGGCTTCCCCTGTGCTCCTTTCCTCTGTACATATCCTCAAAGATAAAAGGCAGCTCTTCTGATCTGATGCCCTTACCCTCATCAGCTACATACAGTACCACTCCATCATCCATAAGTTCCAGCTTTAGATCAACCTTTGTATCGCCTTCCTTTTTGTATTTGATGGAGTTTTCTATCAGATTCTCAAGCACCCTTGCCAACTGCTTTTTATCGCCCCGGATGCTTATCCCATGCTCTGCCAGGTTTTGGAAGGTCACTTTGGTTTTGCGCAGTTCATATTCCCTTTTGTGTCGGTTTAAAAATTCCTCCAAAGCATCCACCGGATCAAAGCTTTCCATCTGATATGCCAGACCCTCGGAGGATGAAGCCCGTACATAGAGCATCATGTCAGACAAAAGCTGATCCATCTCCAAGGATTTGTCATATATCTGGCTTAAATACGCCCGACGCTTATCCTCGCTGTCAGCCACACCGTCCATGATCCCCTCGGCATAGCCCCTGATCACTGACAGGGGTGTGCCTATATCGTGAGCCAAAGCCACAAGAAGCTGTCGCTTTTTTTCTTCATTTTGTCTCTTGATATAACTCCCGTGAACCACTGTGATGATCACGACTGCCAAAAAGGCTGCCGCCAGAAGTAAGGAGATAATGTGGTCTGCCCCCAATATGCACCTCAGCAAAAAGTATACATCCAAAAAAGCCGCGGCAAAACGCCACGGCTCTATTATAACAGATTATCCTTTAGAATACGAATTTTTCTTACAAAGACTTTTTCAAATCCTCTACCTTGTCCAGCTTCTCCCAGGGCAGATCCAGATCATTTCTTCCAAAATGTCCATAGGCTGCGGTCTGCTTGTAAATTGGACGGCGCAGATCCAGCATCTTGATTATGCCTGCAGGACGCAGATCGAAGTTTTCCCTGATAAGCTCCACCAGCTTCTCCGAAGAAACCTTGCCTGTGCCAAAGGTATCCACATTTATGGAAGTAGGCTCTGCCACTCCGATGGCATAGGACAACTGTATCTCGCACTTGTCAGCCAGTCCGGCTGCAACTATATTTTTGGCAACATATCTGGCTGCATATGCAGCAGAACGGTCAACCTTTGTGCAATCCTTTCCGGAAAAAGCTCCGCCACCATGACGAGCCATACCACCATAGGTGTCCACAATTATCTTACGTCCGGTAAGTCCCGCATCACCATGGGGTCCGCCGATCACAAACCTGCCTGTGGGATTTATATAGAATCTGGTCTTGTCATCCACAAGCTCTGCAGGAAGAACGGGGTCAAACACATATTTTTTGATGTCGCTGTGTATCTGCTCCTGGGTCACATCCTCATCATGCTGAGTGGATAAAACCACAGCCTCCAGACGCTTGGGCTTGCCCTCCTCGTCGTACTCCACAGAAACCTGGGTCTTGCCGTCGGGTCTTAAATAGGGCAGGGTATTGTCCTTTCTCACCTCTGTAAGTCTGCGTGACAGCTTATGTGCAAGTGAAATGGGATAGGGCATATACTCCTCTGTCTCATTGGTGGCATAGCCAAACATCATACCCTGATCTCCGGCTCCCGTATCCAGATCATCTTTCAGACTGCCTTCTTTTGCCTCAAGAGCCTTGTCCACTCCCATGGCTATATCAGCAGACTGCTGATCCAAAGCAACCATTACCGCACAGGTATTGCCGTCAAAACCTGTTTTGGCGTCATTATAACCGATCTCATTGACCGTGTTTCGCACGATAGACGGGATGTCCAGCGTAGCCTTTGTGGTAAGCTCTCCCGTAACCAGCACAAAACCGGTACATGCCGCAGTCTCACATGCCACACGGCTCATGGGATCCTGCTTCAAGCATTCGTCGAGGATGGCATCTGATACGGCATCACAAACCTTATCAGGATGTCCCTCAGTAACGGACTCTGATGTAAACAATAATTTCTCCATAACTAATCTTTCCTTTCTTATTTGGAAACAATGATTATTCGCGGCAAAACCGCTAAATGGTCACAACCATTCACAAATCTACACCCCCAAATTACCTTTGTCAAGGAGTTTTGCCCCACCTCCTACAAACCCGTCAAAATGTATTTTATTGAAAATCTCCCCAAATGCTTGCGTTTACCAGCTTTTTTTCTTATAATGAGTGTGTATGTTCAGAGTCAAAAATGCGTAGCGTATTCGAGCCGGGCTCTGAATATATACTATAACTTATTTTTTTAGTTAAGGGAGTTTTACATGCAGAGTTTAATCATTCCTGAACTGCGTCCCGGCATGATAGTCGCAGAGGATATAGTTACCCGACGCGGTCAGATCATTGCAAAAACGGGCTCTAAGCTTACAGCGCCCCTCATAGCCAGACTGTCCTTCTATCGCATAGAGAAGGTATCTGTGGAGGAGGAGACCCCGGAAAAGCCGGCAGAAGAGACGCCCCGGGAGCCTTCCGAACCCAAGCAGCCGGTGGTAGAAAAACCCAGCATACATGAAACTCTCTCCTATACCAACCGTCTCAAGGCAGAGCCTGAGTACCAGGAATTTCAGGTGAATTACTCCATTGCTCTTAACGAGCTGGAGGATACCTTTATAGACATTATAGAATTTAAGGGTCTAAACTTTGACCAGGAGCGTATTTTAGAAAAGTTCGCACCCCTTTATCACAGCAAGACCTCACTGGACATCCTTACCCTGCTTCAGACCATGGGGGGAAGTGAGGATACGGTATTTGCCCATTCCATCAATGTAGCTTTGGTATCAAGAGCTATCGGTAAATGGCTTAAGATGGGCAAAAAGGATCTTGACGATCTGACCATGGCAGGGCTTTTGCATGATTTAGGAAAAGCCCAGGTGCCTCCCGAGGTCCTTAACAAAGCCGGAAAGCTTACTGATGAGGAGTTTGCACTTATCAAAAAGCATCCCCTGGATGGTCGTAAGATACTTAAAGAGGTTGCCAACATGGATCCCCGCTATATGAATGCGGCTTCCCAGCATCACGAGCGCAGTGATGGCACCGGCTATCCCAGACAGCTCACTGATGACGAGATAGATGATTTCGCAGCCATTATTGCCATTGCGGATGTATATGATGCCATGACAGCCAGCCGGAGCTACAGATCCGCCATGTGTCCTTTCCAGGTCATAGCTGCCTTTGAAAAAGACGGGCTGTCCAAATACCGCACCAAATACATTCTTACATTTTTGGAGCATATCGCCATGGCTCACCAGAACAGCCTGGTAGTCCTCTCAAACGGCTCCAGAGGCAGGGTGGTTTATATCAATCAGGCTGCTCTGTCCCGTCCCATTGTGGAACTGACTGACGGAAGCATGCTGGATCTTTCCAGACAAAATGAGCTCAGTATTACTTCCATTCTGTAGAATATTTAATCATAAATCTATCAAAAAAGGATGTCTCTTTCGACATCCTTTTTTATTACCATTCTTACTGCTTTGT
>CAMOZG010000160.1 GCA_946630825.1 uncultured Lachnospiraceae bacterium | reverse complement strand
TTCCAATGATGATACCACCTATGTGATCCAGGATGCGGACACTTCATCCTCAAGCACAGAGGAATTTACCAGGGATTATCTGCCCAGCGAGGAGATAACCACCACCGAAGAGGGAGTGGGCAAGGTGAATTCCGAGACCTCTTCAATTTCCGTAGTAGCCTATCGTTATGTAAACTACGAAGAGGACATTATGGAGGATACAGGTGAACTGGGAGATCTGACCTTTGAACAGTATGCCGCTCAAAACGGAGACATGGTTCAGACCCAGGTGGGAGATGATGTGATACAGGCAATAGCCGGTGCCACAGGCATCCCTGCAGCCAATGTAAACGTCCTCTCCTATGATGTGCCCATGTTTATTTACAAGACATCCCAGCGTGATCTTATGGATTACCTTGAGATCATCATGGCTCTTCTCATACTGGCAATGCTTGGCTTCGTGGTATTCAGGACACTCCGCCGTGAGGAAGAAGAGGAAGTGGAGGAAGAAGTCTCCGTAGAGAAGCTTTTAGAGAGCCAGCAGGAAGAAAACTTGGAGGAGATCGGCTTTAACGAGAAGTCAGAGGCAAGGATCATGATCGAGAAGTTTGTAACGGAGAATCCTGACGCGGCTGCTTCCCTTTTGCGCAACTGGCTTAATGAGGATTGGGGATAATGGCTGAATCAGCAGAACTTAACGGAGTACAAAAAGCAGCAGTGCTGCTCATAACCTTGGGTCCCGAAAAGTCCTCTGAGATATTCAAGCATCTGAAGGAGGATGAGATCGAGGAGCTGACCTTAGAGATCGCCAATACCAGAAGCGTATCACCGGATATAAAGGATGCAGTGATAAACGAGTTTTACCAGGTGTGTCTGGCTCAGCAGTACATTGCAGAGGGCGGTATCGGATATGCCAAGGAGCTTTTGGAAAAAGCCTTGGGAGACGAGGAAGCCCAGCATGTCATCACCAAGCTTACAGCATCCCTTCAGGTGCGTCCTTTTGAATTTATCAGAAAGACAGAGCCTTCACAGGTTTTGAACTTCATTCAGGACGAGCATCCCCAGACCATAGCCATGATACTTTCATATCTGGCTCCCGGGCAGGCATCCATGATACTGGGAGCCTTGGGTCCCGAAAAGCAGGCGGATGTGGCAAGACGTATAGCCATGATGGACCGTACTTCCCCTGAAGTCATTAAGGAAGTGGAGAGGGTATTGGAGAGAAAGCTTTCCTCCCTTATCAACCAGGACTACACCATTGCAGGTGGTGTGGATTCCGTGGTGGCTATCTTAAATGCAGTGGATCGTGGTACAGAAAAGCGTATCATGGAGACCTTGGAGATCGAGGAGCCGGAGCTGGCAGAAGAGATCAGAAAAAAGATGTTCGTATTCGAAGATATCCTGCTTTTGGACGACCGTGCTATCCAGCGTGTGCTTAGGGATGTGGAGAATTCGGATCTGGGCGTTGCCCTTAAGGGTGCCAATGAGGATGTTCAAAATGCGATCTTTAAGAACCTGTCCTCCAGACTGGCGGCAATGATCCGTGAGGATATGGAGTACATGGGTCCTGTGCGTATGAAGGACGTGGAAGAGGCTCAGCAAAAGATAGTTGGCGTCATCAGAAAGTTAGAGGATGCCGGAGAGATCGTAATATCCAGAGGTGGAGGTGACGATCTGGTTGTCTAGTATATTAAAATGGCAGTTTATCGAGAACTCGGAAAACGACAGGGTTTTGGATGCCAATGCCAAGATCAGGGAGCGCGTGGATGCATACCAGCGCGATATAAAAAAGCAAAAGGATCGTGATAACAAGGCGGCAATAGAGAAGTTCTTTGCCGCCATTACCACTGATGAAGAGGGAAATTCCATCCTTCCCATGGATGAAAACGGCAATGTAAACTTTCCTGTGGACGAAAACGGCAGGCAGCTTGTGATCCTGGACGAGGAGGGAAATCTGGTGACTGTCGGGGATGATGAAAACCCGGATGAAGAACCTACTGTCGAGGTTGATTCCGCTCTTTCTTCCCAGGTTATCGAGGAGGCAAGACAGGAGGCTGAGGTCATAATAACTCAGGCTCAGGCTGACGCGGATGAGATAATAGAGTCTGCAAGGGCAGAGGCAGAGGCAATGAAGTCCCACTATGCTGAGGAAGGGAAAAAAGAGGGCTACCGTGACGGTACCGGTCAGGCAATGCAGGAATATGCCGCAAAGGAGGCTGCCATAGAGGCCCAAAAGGATCAGTTGGCTGCTTCCTACAGAGCCAAGGAAGAGCAGATGGAACGGGTCATAACTGATGCTGTCTGTGATCTGATGGAGAAGTTTTTTAACGTGCGCTTCGGGGACGACAAGGAGCTTCTGTATCATCTGGTGGATAACTGTATTTTGCATATAGAAAGCTCTCACCAGTTTCTTATCAAGGTGGGTGAAGAGGGCTTTTCCTTTCTTACAGAAAAAAAACAGCAGCTTCAGGAGGCTGTGGGAGCAGATGCCACTCTTGATATAGTCCGGGATCCTGTGCTGGGTGACGGGCAGTGCATCATTGAGACCGACGGTGGAGTTTTTGACTGCAGTCTGGATACGGAACTTCGGAATCTGATACGTGATATCAAGTCCCTTAACATATGATTTATCCGTTTTTCGTAAGGTTTGATTATGGATATTGCAGTTGATTTTTCAAAATATTACCCCCTGCTTGAAAATACCTATTTCGATCGGCTGGGCAAGGTGACAAAGGTGGTGGGACTTACCATTGAGTCCTTGGGACCCGAAGCCAAGCTCAATGATCTGTGCCGTATCATAATTGATGATGACAATTTCGTCATGGCAGAGGTGGTAGGCTTTCTGGATAAAAAGCTTTTGCTCATGCCCTATGAAAGTGTGGAGGGAGTGGGTATCGGCTGTATAGTGGAAAACACCGGTCACCCTTTGGATATTCCGGTGGGAGAGGCTCTTTTGGGGCATACCTTGGACGGGCTGGGGAGACCCTCGGATTATGATGGAGAGCTGCCCTGTGAGGATAATTATCCTGTGGATCAGGTGCCTCCAGATCCCATGGAGAGGGTCATTATCCGGGAGGTGCTTCCTCTTGGAGTGAAGGCAGTGGATGGACTTTTGACTGTGGGCAAGGGACAGCGTATAGGGATCTTTGCCGGATCAGGTGTGGGAAAAAGTACCCTCATGGGAATGTTTGCCAGAAATACAAAGGCACAGGTCAATGTCATTGCCCTGATAGGAGAGCGTGGACGTGAGGTCAGGGAGTTTGTGGAAAACGACCTGGGACCTGAGGGAATGAAAAGATCGGTGGTGGTGGTTGCCACCTCTGACAAGCCGGCGCTCATCAGAAAAAAAGCTGCCATGACTGCAACTGCCATAGCAGAGTATTTCAGGGATCAGGGCAAGGATGTACTTTTGATGATGGATTCGCTGACCCGTTTTTCTATGGCGCAAAGAGAGATAGGACTGGCATCCGGGGAGCCCCCCGTAACCAGAGGATATCCTCCTTCGGTGTATGCCGAGCTTCCAAAGCTTTTGGAAAGAGCCGGCAACTCCGCAGTGGGCTCCATCACCGGATTGTATACCGTGCTGGTAGACGGTGATGATTTTAATGAGCCTATCACAGATACTGCCCGTGGTATTTTAGACGGTCACATAGTCTTAAACCGCAGGCTTGCCCAGCAGAACCATTACCCGGCTATTGACGTATTGGCATCCATCTCCCGTGTTATGTCCGCAGTGGCTACCAAAGAACACAAAAAAGCTGCCGGCATGCTGAAAAATGTTATGGCAACCTATGCCGAGGCTGAGGATCTGATAAATATTGGAGCCTACAAGCCCGGCTCCAACAAGAATATTGACTTTGCCATCTCAAAGATAGATGCGGT
>CAMOZG010000159.1 GCA_946630825.1 uncultured Lachnospiraceae bacterium | reverse complement strand
GCGAAGGGGAACAAAAATGGAATGTGGCAGAGCTTGAGATAGTGGAGTAGAGGGTATGATGTCAAGATTTGAAAAATATTTTGAGCCGTTTATAAATATAGTCTGTCTGGCGGTTATCGCAGGGGGGATCATCACTTCTGTATATATGAACTTTGTGGGCAGGTCCCTTTGGTTTGATGAGGCGGCACTGGCATATTCCCTTTCCACCAGGGATCTTTTTGAGATCGCATCCCGGGGACTCGACTATGTCCAGGCAGCACCTATAGGCTGGCTTTATATAGAAAAGTTTTTCACTCTGATATTTGGTAACACGGATTTTGTACTCAGAGTGCCATCCATACTTTACTATGTGGGTACACTGGTTATTATGTATCTGTTTTCATCAGATATACTGGATATGGATCTGCCCCTTCTGCCGGTGGCATTTACTGCGTCCATGCCTGTGATATTACAGTATTCCAATATGTTTAAGCCCTATATGGCAGACTGCTTTTTTGCCCTGCTGCTTTTGTATGTGTATTACGGCATCAGGGATGACGAGGTGGAAAGCGGTATGAGAGCCGTGATCATGGGGCTGTTTTTCGGCGGGGTGATCTGGTTTTCCAATCCTGCCTGCTTCGTGATAGGCGGCATACTGGCGGCGTGCGGGATCTTTTCTCTGATAAACAGGGACTGGAAGAGATTTTCCTGTGCGGTAATATCCGGAGTAATCGTTGCCATAAGCTTTATCTTTTACTATTTTTACTGGCTGGTGAAGATAGACGAGGGCATGAGCGGATTCTGGGCTGACTGGAAATTCCCCATAATCATCCGTTCCATGGATGATGTGACCCAGTTCTATCTCATGGGCGCCACCCTTATGCAGCCCTTCTACCGGATGAAATGGGTGGTGGCAGCAGTGGTGACGGCAGCTTTTATCTTTTGTATTTATTGGAAAGCTGAAAAGATGCTGTCAATCTATTTTGCATTCATGCTGGCTGTCTTTGCCTCATCAATAGGGATGTTCCCTGTGAATAAGAGGATGTGGCTTTTTATGTATCCCCTTATGGTGGTGATAGTATTTTATGTGGGACACAAGGCATGGGATTACTGCGATCTGAGAGACTTAGATGTGCTTTCAAAAGTTTTAGTGGTGCTGATGGCTTTTACCTGTGTTTTAAACGGAGGCATACGCTATTACATCCATTCGGATAATGTATGGTGGCCCAGATATGAGGTAAAGGGAGAGTATGAGTATCTGTGCAAAATGCTTAAGCCAAATGACCGGGTATATGTTTTTTCGGCGGCAGCTCCCATGTTTTTATACTACAATAATTATGAAACCGATATCATAAGCCCCCGTGATGACTCCATAAAAGTTCCTTCGGAGGTGACGGTATATGTGGGTGACGAACCCTTGGGCGCGGCTTTTGACTGTAAGGAGGATATGGATTTCATCCTCGAGGGCGGCGACTGCTACATAGTGATGTCCGACACCTATAATGACCCGGCAGCCAGTCAGGTCCTCTGGGATACCACTGCCGAATACGGGACAATGGAGCAGATCTATTTTGAACACGATACACCCCTGTATCATTTTATAAAAAACAAATGAGATGAAAAAAGGATATTTTCCGGTGTTTCTGGCTGCCGTGGCGCTGGGAATGCTGATTTATGAAATTACATGCTGTAATGAGTTTATAGCTTATATAGACGGGTATTATACCTATAAGTATCTGCCGGATTTTATAATAGAACAAAACTTTGACTACTATGTAAAATTTCCGGTGGGTACAGCCATATGCGAGCTGCCCTTTTTTCTGGCTGCCCACATCATAACCCTTTTGGTGGATCCTAATAATGCCACCGGCTTTGGGGGAGCATATGAATCAGCCATAGGTATCTGCGGTATATTTTATTTTTGTCTGGGGTTTTCATTTTTGTATGCAACCCTTAAGAGGATATATGACGACAGGATCGCTTTCATAAGCTGCGGCTGTCTCATGCTGGGCACGCCCGTCATATATTACGGAACCAAGTACGCTGCCTTTTCCCATATATACACCTTTGCAGTTTCGGCGATTTTTTTATACCTGACGGAGACTATTGACAAAAGCAGATACCCGGGGGCAAAAAGCTTTCTTATGGGTATCTGTGCAGGTATGCTTTTTTTGATCCGCAATGTAAATGTACTCTTTGTGATGGTCTATATACTGATGTATTTTGGAGTAAAAGGTGAGTACAGGGAACATATAAAGCGGATGTTTTCACGGGAGCGGCTCAGTCTTAATATTACCGGAGCCTTACTTACCATAGCGCCCCAGCTTCTCCACTGGCGCAGGGTGCTGGGAAGCTGGCTGCCCAATACCTACTCTGACGAGAGTTTCACCTATGCCACATCTCCCAAGGTCTTTCAGGTGTGGTTTTCTGATGCCAAAGGGTATTTTATATTTGCCCCCATAATGATCCTTTCGGTGCTGGGGTTTTTCTGTATGTACCGGACCAAAGGAAGGAGATATCTGGCAGGCTCTTTGGCGGTGTTTTTATATGAGACATATATCACCTCCGCCTGGTGGTGCTGGTGGATGGGGGGAGTGTATTCCATCCGAAGCTTTATAGACATTACGGCATTTATGGCTATACCAATGGGCGCTTTCTTTTTAAGGGTAAGAGAAAGCTGTCACGGGAAAAAGAAAGTAGCTGTAAGCCTTGTGACCGCGGGGGTTTTAGCAATATGTATTTACACCAACTTTGCCCTTTTAAGGGGTGCCGAAGTGGGCATTATAAACGAGACCCTGGCAAGCTGGTGGCAGCTTAAGCAGTCCATGCTTTTGGGGCAGGGAACATTATGAGTTATGAGGTCTTTTTAAAAAAGAGAAATGTTATAATGGGATTTGCCATGATATGGATCATGCTATATCATATGGAGCAAAGCTTTGGCAACAGCCTGGTGGATGGTTTCATAGGTCTGGGATATGCGGGAAGCGACATTTTCTTTTTCCTGTCCGGGGTGGGCATATGGTTTTCCCTTGAAAAGAGCCGGGATCTAAAGACTTATTTTAAAAAGAGAGCCATAAGGATATTTCCCATGTGGTTTTGCTTCATAGGCTTCTGGATCGTACCACGACTGATGTGGACAGACATGACACCCTTGCAGGCGGCAGCCAATGTGATAGCCATAGAAAGCTTTTTTGATATGCATCACGCTTTCAACTGGTATATATCCTTTTTGCTGGTGTTTTATCTGATAGCTCCGGTGATAAAGCTTTTGATCGAAAAGCTGTGGAGAGGCATGGGAGCCATAATAATTATGGTGGTCTTTTTTCTGCTGGGGTATTTTTGGGTTGATGATCCTGATATTATGATAGGAATTTCCAGAGTGCCCATATTTACACTGGGAATGACCATAGGCTTTAGGATCAGCAGGGCTTCTTCCGGCGAAAAAAAGGCGTTTTCCATGGCGGAGCTTATATTCTGGCCTTTGATGATACCGGTGGGTCTGGGAGGCGCATGGTATTTCGGCAGGGATTTTGCGGCTTCATGGCATAACGGCATGCTCTGGTATCCGCTGATCGCCTCCACCTTTGGGCTTTGCCTTGTTATTGCCCTTATATCGGAAAAAGCTCCCGGGGTGCACAGTCAGCCCTTTGACTTTATCGGACACCACACTTTGTCCATTTACCTGGTGCATATTTTGGTGTATGAGATCTATAAGAAATACATCATAGGCTTTGGGCTTACAGAAGCTTATGGCTGGCACTGGCTTTTGATATGGACAGCAGTGGCTTTGGGCGCTTTTGTTTTAGAGAAGCTTTCGGGATGGATCACAAAGAGGATGGGGATTTGAAAAAAAGAAATATTTCTGTTGAGTTCGCCAGGCTTGT
>CAMOZG010000158.1 GCA_946630825.1 uncultured Lachnospiraceae bacterium | reverse complement strand
TGGTGGGACATAGCAAAAAATACTCCCTATGCGGATCGGTTAGAAAAGCCTCTTGACTGTGTCGTGATAAGACTGACGGAAAATATTGAGACTCTAAGTGAAACTGTAAGATCCATAGCGAGGGTACTGCCCGGGTACTTTAGAAGCATTAGTCTTACCATAGCTGATACTGTCGGGAACATTGGGGGATGGGATCCCTTCCCTGAGGCGGATAGCTCTTTTTCATACAAAAGGATCTTTGATATAAGCGAACGGGATTACAACAGTGTAACTGCTGTAAAAAATGATCTTTTGACCAGGCTGGATTATGACAGGATTCTTTTTATCGAAGAGGGGGACACCTTAGGAGATATTGAAGTGCTGGATACCTCTGATGCAGACAGGGTCACAGAGGTTCTTCTGACTGATGGTGTGGCTGTATTTGACCGGGTCATACTGACTGGTGAAATGGTAGATAATCTGGGACTCATGTGTGAAATGAACTTCGATCCCGAATATGAGTATCTCATCAGGGCAGGGGTCTATGGATTTTTGGGAAAAGCTTTGTTGTGGCAGGATTCCGCACATCAACACGGCATTTATGCCGATACATATTATATGTACTCTTATGTGCTAAAGAGGTACAGTGATCAGGCAATGGCTCTTGGAGTATATGAAGAGGCGCTGACGGCAAGAACTGATGAGATGGAACAGTCAGGGCTTAAGGCTGAGTGGGATAGCTGGATGGCAGAAAAAGAGGAAAGCCGTGACAAATATCCCATTGCAATTATGCGGGGCATGAAAGAGTGCCAGGGAACGCTTGACAATTTTGCGCAGAGACTTGGAGAGAAACTTCGAAAAAAGGGCAGGGGTGTGATCTTTTGGGACAGTGAGGCCCTGGGGGAAGAGCGTATGCAAAGGCTCATGTTTTTGCCCTACAGTGCCGTGGTGGGTTTCCAGAGCCGGCTTTTTTCAAGGAAGCTGTCTGACGGTAAGCTTTTGGGAAATCTGATACAGGGAGAAAAGTTTAACTTTCTTTTTGACCATCCTATATATATGACGGAGGATTTTAAGGAGCCGGTGGAGAGGTTGCATATTCTCTCCCAGGACGAGACATATGCAGATTATGTGAGAAAGAGATTTCCTCATATATCGTCTGTCTGCCACTTTCCCCCTGCCGGTGTGGAGACGGATAAGACTCATGAAAAAAGCTATGACATCACCTTTATCGCCACCTACAATGATTACCGGAAAGAAATGAAGCTGATAAAAAATCTACCTCCCAACTACCGCAGGGTGGCAGGCAGATTTTTAATGAGACAGCGGAGATTTCCCAATGAGCGGGCAGAGGATGCACTGGTACGGGTGATAGATGACATGGGTTATGAGCCCCTGCCTGATGAAGCCTTTACCCAGGCTTTGTATGCCATGGGAAATGTGGTCAGGTGTCTGATGTATTATTTCAGGGAACGTGTGGTACAGACCCTGATAGAGGACGGCATAGAGGTGGATGTTTTCTCCCGTACCTGGGAGGATGCGCCATATGCACATCACCCACTGCTTCATATCCATGATGAAATACCTCATGTAAAGTCCCTGGAGGTGATGGCAAAAAGCCGTCTTTCCTTAAATGTGATGTCCTGGCACAAGGGGGGCATGACGGAGCGTATTGCAAATGCCATGCTGAATCACTCCGTTGTGGTTTCCGACCGCTCCACCTATCTGTGCCGGGAGTATGGAGGCAGTGACGGTCTGGGCTATCATGTAGGGAGCGCGTCCGAAGAGGATATGATGCTGCTCTTTGATCTGGAGGACTTTTCTGATCTGCCGGAGCGCATAAGAGGACTCCTATCTGACAGAGATCACCTGGAAAAAATGGCAGAAAGGGCGTATATTGATGCCAAAGCCAGACACACCTGGGATGCCCGGGCAGAGAAGTTTTTGGATATACTATCCGGGGATGTGACAAAGAGGGATTGATTATGAAGGTGCCTGATACATATTATGAAGACGGTGTAATGGGTGGATTTTATGTCACCGGCATGATGAAAAGATGCTGGGCTGCCCAGATAGAGGTTTTGGAGGATGTTCAAAGCCTGTGTAAAAAACATGGCATCCGGTATTTTGCTGATGCGGGGACCCTTATCGGGACAATCCGTCACGGCGGCTTTATCCCCTGGGATGATGATCTTGACATAGTGATGATGAGGGAGGACTATGAGCTTTTTTTAGAGCATGCCCATGAGCTTCCAGAGAACTATAAGGTTTTAAACTGGCGGAATTATGATGACTGGAACGACACCTTTACCAGAGTGGTCAATTCAAACGAGATCAGATTCGATCAGGAGTTTCTGGATCGCTACCACAGCTTCCCTTTCTCCGCCGGGATCGATATTTTTGTAAACGACTATCTGTATCGTGATGAGAAAAAAGAAAAGGACAGGGAGGCGCTTTTTAACATAGCCTACGATCTTGCCAGAAATGCACAGAATAAAAGTACCAATAGAAAAAAGCTTTTTTCCATGATAGACCAGTTGGAGCGGATGAGTGGCTATCATGTGGACAGAGGGAAAAACCTGGTGATCGAACTCTATGGGGTGGCGGAAAAACTCCTGCGTGAGGTGCCAAAGGAAGAGGCGGATGAGGCAGTGCTTATGCCTGCGTGGCTGAAGTACGGCAGCAATAAATATGATGTATCCTGGTACGAGGATGGGGTGGAGATGCCCTTTGAGTATTCGACTATCATGGTTCCCGTACAATATGACAGGATACTGAAAAACAAATACGGAAATTATCTTCAGGCATACAGGGTTGGAGGCCTGCATGACTACCCCTATTACCAGAAGCAGCAGGAGCCCCTGATGAAGAAGACTGGCTGGAAGCCGCCCCTCTATTATTTTAACAGGGAGGATCTGAAGCTTTCAAAGACCATACGTGAGGAGAACCGGCAAAAGCAGGATGCCCTCCGGCAGCAGCTTGCCCAGATAGAGGCGCTGATGAATTCCGGTGACAATGCGGAACTTTTTGCTGCTTTAGTGCCGCAGGTGGAGGGGCTTAAGGCTTCTTTGGCACAGATGGAGAAAAAAAGCAACGAGGTGGTATTTTTGCCCTATCGTGCCGATCTGTGGGATCGGATGGAGTATATGTGGCAAATAGAAAATAAGGATCCAGAAGCCAGTGTATACGTGATACCAATACCCTATTTCTCCATGAATCTGGATGGCAGTACCGGGAATCTGCACTATGCCCCGCAGGATTACCCTCCGGAGGTAAATGCCATATCCTTTGAGGACTACGACCTGACCACCCGGCATCCCAAGAGGATATACATCCAGGTTCCCTATGACGGCTATAATCCGGCAGCCTCCGTGCATCCTTTTTTCTATTCCACGGAACTTTTGAAATACACGGATGAGCTGGTATACATACCCTACTTTCCGGTGACGGATATAGTGGAGGGGGATGAAAAGGGGAAAAAGAGCCTGGACTATTTTGTAAAGATGCCTGCCCTCATTCATGCAGACCGGATACTTCTGGATACGGATAGCATGAAGCAGACATACGTGGAAGCTCTTGTGGAACTGTGCGGGAAGGATACTTTAAGTCTGTGGGAGAAAAAAATTGAGGTGATCCCGGGACTGTATGAAACCGCCGCTAAGGAGAAAGATGGTATGAAGTCGATTTTTTACTATACGGATGTGTGTCCATTTCTGGCAGAGGGGGATGTGGCGCTGGATAAATTAAAAAGAAATCTGGATATATTTAAAGAAAGCAGAGACGAGATCCGGCTGGTGTGGCATCCCTTTACAGGAATATCGGATTATCTAAAGAAGAAAGCACCGGAGGTATATGCGAAGTATTCAAAGATTGTGGAGGACTTCAGATCGGAGGGCTGGGGCGTCTATGATGAATCTGATGACGGAGAATCACTTCTTAAGGAGTGCGTGGCATATTACGGTGATCCCTCCCCCTATGTTTTTTACGCACAGATGGATA
>CAMOZG010000157.1 GCA_946630825.1 uncultured Lachnospiraceae bacterium | reverse complement strand
GCCTGCAGATTTGTTCCGCCGCCGGATACCAAAACCGTTATCCTATACATATACTTCACCTGTAAATCAAAGGAGATCCACTCCACGCTCACCGTAGATTATCTCACCTACCACACAGGCCTTATCACCTGCTCGCTTTGCGGCTTCCACTGCTGCATCTGCATCCGATCCGCTTACGGCAAGCACCATCCCCAGACCGCAGTTAAATGTATTCCACATCATCTCGTCAGTTATCTCCCCCGCCTTTTGGATCACTGAAAAAATAGGAGGCGCCTCAAAGGAATCCATCTTTATCTGCGCCCTGACACCGCTATGGAGCATCCGGGGTACATTCTCATAAAAGCCGCCCCCTGTAATATGGGAACAGCCATGGATCCTGATGCCTGCTTCCCGGATAGCCTTAAGTGCCGGTACATATATCCTGGTGGGTCGAAGCAGTGCCTCTCCCAAGGTCTCACCCAGCTCGTCGTAGTATTTGTCCAGTGACTCCCGGGTCATGTCGAAGCATTTTCTCACCAGAGAAAAACCGTTGCTGTGAACACCGGTGGATGCTATTCCAATAAGCACATCCCCGGCAGCTATCTCCTCTCCGGTGATGATGTCCTTTCTGTCCACCACACCCACGGCAAAACCTGCCACGTCGTATTCATCCTCCGGCATAAGTCCCGGATGCTCGGCAGTCTCACCGCCTATGAGTGCACAGCCTGACTGTCTGCAACCCTCTGCCACACCCTCTACTATTGATGCGATCTTTTCGGGATAGTTTTTCCCACAGGCTATGTAATCCAGGAAAAACAGGGGCTCCCCACCGGCACAGACCACGTCATTTACACACATGGCAACTGCATCTATACCAATGGTGTCGTGCTTATCCATCACAAAAGCCAGCTTGATCTTTGTGCCCACACCGTCGGTTCCCGACAAAAGCACCGGATCCTCCATATCCTTAAAAGCTGCTGCCGAAAATGCTCCCGAAAATCCTCCCAAAGCTCCTATGACCTCGGGTCTTAAGGTGGATGCCACATGCTTTTTTATAAGCTCCACTGATTCATAGCCAGCCTCGATATCCACCCCTGAACTTTTATAATCCAATGCCATTATACTATCCTTTCCTAAACCTGCTTGATCTTTACAGTGGCTGCGATCCCGGAATTTTTAATAAGCTTTTTTGTTGATTTATATTTTTTATTGGTTGCGGATACGCTGATGGTGGCTTTTTTATCAATGCCTAAAAAGGCTTTCTTGCCAACGCTTGTAAGAGGTCCGTCAAGTTCTACGGTCTTAAGCTTTTTAACGTTTCTAAAGGCATTTTTTCCAATGGTCTTGATCCCGCTGTTGATCATGACCTTTTTTACCACCTTATTGGATTTCAGTGCATTTGCCCCAATGCCGTTTACACTGTAGCCTACTGTGTCGGTCTCTATGCCCTCTGTGGCAGAATACTTTACCACCTTTACTGCTGTGGCTATATCAGATATTTCCACTGAGGTCTTTTTGGAGGTGATCTTTTTTACGGTAAGCTTGCCGCCGGAGCCCACCTTGTACTCTGTCTTAAGCTTTGTGGTGCTTCCCGAAGCCGAGGACTCGGACAGTGCCGTAAGAGTGCCTGAGGAATTATAGGAAGCCTTTATTATGCTCTTATTTCCCTTGGCTGTGCACTCCACATCAGTCACGCTGTAGGAGTTGTCTTTCTGATAAGCCGCCTCTGTCTCAATATAGGAACCGTCTGATGCTGTATCCTTGTCGCTGATATTTGTGGTACCTGTGGTGGTATCCTTTACCATCTGGATCACATGTGTCCTGGTGACAGCCTTTGTGGTCTTGTCAGTCCAGGTGGTGGTCCTGGTCTCAGTGGTAATAGTGCCACTCTTTTGTGTGACTGTCTCGGTGACACTGCCGTCGGAGTTTGTCACCTTTTTGGTAACAGGCTTGTTACTGCTGCTGGTGGTAGAAGTTTTTGAAGATGAACCGCTGTTATCCGAGTTTGTACCTGAGGCGGAGGAATTGTTGCTCGTCAATCTAAACCTATGATATTTATTACTCGCACTATCTGAGTAAATATATTTGGCACCAGTTGAATTGTCCGTAACTTTTAGCACTAAGTAATATGTCAGTGTATTATCTGAAAGTGAATTGCTTGAATTTTCTATTTCCTCGCCACTTGAAAAGCCAGTAGAACTATAGGAATCTACACTATTTGGATTACTTGACATAGGATCGTTAGTATACACTTCCCACTCATAATTAAAATCCACATTTGAACATTTATAGGTCATTTCAAATCCATCATCACATGCCTTAAATTTATCATTTGTTATTTTAGGTCCCTCCACGATCTGAAAATCTTTGGAATCAAAGCTTCCGGCATACTTGTAATAGACAGTATAGTCACCAGTCTTGCTGGTATTGAGTTCCGAAAGCTGTATCTCCTTTTCTGTGTTTGAAGAGGAGCTTGTGCTTGTGGTATAAACCACACCGGTGGTGCTTGTAGTCATGGAAGCTATATTGCTGTCGCTGATGGAGGTACTGTTGGCTTTATTGTAATCCTCAACATTTATAATAACGATATTTAAGGCATTGCCTGAGCCTGTCACGTCCTCACCGGGGGTGTATTTTACCACATCATCCGAGGACCAGTTTTTATTTACGTAAGAGTTCACCTCCAGCTCGGTGTAGCTGTTGGCTGCATAAACTGTGGTGATCTCAGATACTTCCGGTGCTGCCGAAAAAACAAGGGCTGCGGAAAGCATCATCACACCTGTTTTTTTAAGGGTGTTTTTAATGTTCATCTTATCTCCTTTTCTTTGATGGGATCTTTTCACTCACAGGCTATAGTATACACCAAAAGAGGGTGGTATCGCCACCCTCTTTATTGTAAATTATAGCAAAGTTGTATTCAATTTTTGGTCAGATATTTACAAATTTTACGTTGCTGGTTACGCCGGCCTTCTGGATCCTCTTAACAGTCTTCTTGTATGAGGATGTGCCTGCGCTGATCTTTATGGTAGCACCTGACTTAATGCCCTTGAAAGCATTGGTTCCAACGCTGGAAAGGGGGCTGTTTATTACGATAGTCTTTAAGTTCTTGTTGCCCTTGAAAGCATTCTTGCCTACCTTTGTGATACCATCACCCAAAACAAGCTTCTTAACCTTGGAGTTGCCCTTGAAAGCATTGGCTGCAACTGAGGTAACTGTGTATTCCTCGTTGTTTGCAACTATGGAATCGGGAACCTTAACAGTAGCCTTCTTTGTATTATTTATCTTCTTAACAGAAATGGTTGCATCCTCAGCATCTGTGATGCCATAGGTCACAGATATGGTCTCTGCACCGCTGGCTGCCACATTCAAGGTGGATAAAGCTGTGATGGTTCCTGCAGTGCTGTATGCGGAATTTACATAGCTCTTTGCACCTGAGGAAGCAATTGTGCCCTCGGAGAGAGTATAGGATTTATCCTTGGCAGTAACCTTTGTTATATCCGTACCCGCTCCTGAGGAATTAACTGTTGTGGTGCGTACTGACTGTGAACCGGTGCTGGAATCAGTCTGTGTGATCACGGTCTTGGAGCCTCCGCCATTTGCTGCGGTATAGGTAGTCGTTTCTGTAACTGTGGTTATGGTGCCACTCTTTGTGGTCTGCTTTTCTACTGTATTACCGGCCTTATCTTTTGTTTTAGTTGTGTTGGTGCCTGAGCTGCTGGTTCCTGTAGGATAAGTGTCGGTGTTCTTTGTTTTGAATGAGTAGTAGCTGTTGCTGGAGGTTGATGAACCGCCATCAGTATAGTAGTTGGTCCTTCTGGTATTGTCACCGGTAACTTCCATGTAGAAGTAATAAGTGGTGTTCTTGTCAAGCTTGTCAGAGGTAATAAAAATATCCTCGTTCTTGGCAGAGGTGGATCCGCTGCCGCTGGCGATCTCGGTCTTGCTCTTGTTGCTGGGAGTCTTGTCATAGATGTACCAGGTATAATCGCAGGACTCATTGGTCACACGGAAG
>CAMOZG010000156.1 GCA_946630825.1 uncultured Lachnospiraceae bacterium | reverse complement strand
AAATTTTTATATCTATTATAAGGAGGAAGCATTATGGGATTTTATGATTATTCGGTACCCAGACCCGACGGCAGCGAGCAGTCTATGAAGGATTTTGAAGGCAAGGTAGTATTGGTGGTTAATACAGCTACAGGCTGCGGCTTTACACCCCAGTATAAGGATATTGAAGAGATATATGAAAAGTATCACGATCAGGGACTTGAGATAGTAGATGTACCCTGCAATCAGTTCGCAGGTCAGACGCCTGAGGATGACGAGGGTATACATGAGTTCTGCACCCTTAAGTACAATACCCAGTTCCCTCAGATGAAGAAGTCTGATGTAAATGGTGAGAATGCTCTTCCGGTGTTTACATATCTTAAGGAGCAGAAGGGCTTTGAGGGCTTCGGCAAGGGACCCAAGGCTTTGGCTATGAGCGCCATGCTTATGAAGATCGACAAGAATTACAAGAATAACCCTGACATAAAGTGGAACTTCACCAAGTTTGTGGTAGACCGTAATGGTGAAGTGGTGGCACGCTTTGAGCCCACCGCCAAGATGGATGATGTGGCTAAGTGTGTTGGTTCACTTATCTAACTTGACTGATCTATACTAAATCAATATAATGATCGGAGGGAAGATCCCAAAAGGGTTTTGCCCTCTGATTTTTTGTGAAGGGAATTATTTTACGTGAAAACTTCAGATTTTGATTACGAACTTCCTGAGGAGCTGATAGCCCAGGATCCTCTGGAAAAAAGAGATTCCTCCAGACTCATGGTTCTGGATAAAAAAAGTGGCGGTGTGACCCACCGCCATTTTTATGATGTGACGGAATATCTTAAGCCCGGGGACTGCCTGATCTTAAACAACACCAGGGTCATACCCGCCAGGCTCATAGGACACCGGGATCCCACAGGGGGCGCGGCGGAGCTTTTGCTTCTTAAAAGACTGGGAGAAAACAGATGGGAGTGTCTGGCAAGACCCGGGAAAAGATTAAAGGAGGGCGCCACCATATCCTTTGGAGACGGGCTTCTTAAGGCAGTGGTAAAAGAGGTATTAGAGGACGGAAACCGGATAGTGGAATTTTCCTATGAGGGCATCTTTGAAGAGGTTTTGGATGCCCTGGGAGAGATGCCTTTGCCTCCTTACATTACCCATAAGCTTAAGGATAAAAACAGATACCAGACTGTATATGCAAAATACGACGGCTCGGCAGCGGCACCCACCGCAGGACTTCATTTCACCCCGGAGCTTTTGCAAAAGGTCAGGGATATGGGAGTGAATATTGCCGAGGTGACACTTCATGTGGGACTGGGGACATTTCGTCCTGTTTCTGCAGAGGATATAAGTGACCATCATATGCACAGTGAGTATTATGAGATCAAAGCAGAGGCGGCAGATCTCATAAATGAGACAAAAAGGCGGGGCGGCAGGATAATATCAGTCGGGACCACAAGCACACGGACTGTTGAAGCGTGCGCCAACAAGTTTTTGAGACAGAAAAACCAGTCTTCGAAAGGGGGTAGTGATAAGATCTGGGTGTGCCCTGACTCGGACAATACGGATATTTTCATCTATCCCGGTTATGAGTTTAAGGTGGTGGACGGACTTATCACAAACTTCCATTTACCCCAGTCAACACTTTTGATGCTGGTGTCTGCTCTTTCCAAAAGAGAGTATATACTGGCGGCATATGAGGAGGCTGTAAGAGAGCGCTACAGATTTTTTTCCTTTGGGGATGCAATGCTTATAATATGAAAAACCGTAACTATTCAGATCCTGGCTCTGAATAGTTAGAAAATTCCATTTGCATATTTTTATACAAAATAGTATCATATGATTTGGATAAAACCCGTCTGACGGGTTAGGGAGGTTTTTGTAATGAAGGAATATTATAATTTCAAGTCTGCTGACAGAGACGGTACACAGATCCATGCAGTCAAGTGGACACCTGAGGGACAGCCGGTGGCAGTGATTCAGCTTGTTCACGGCATGATCGAGTATATCGAGCGCTATGATGAATTTGCCGAATATCTCAATGCCCAGGGTTTTGTGGTCATGGGACACGATCATATAGGACATGGTGAGTCCGTAAAGAACCACAGTGACTGGGGAGTGATGCATACAGACACTCCAAGTGAGACCTGTGTAGAGGATATTTTTTCCAATTATAAGATAATCAAAGAGCAGTATCCCGATATTCCCTATTTCCTGCTGGGACACAGCATGGGTTCATATCTTGTGCGTCACATGCTGACCCTTAAGGCTTCGGAGTTTAAGGGAGTAAACGGAGTCATCATCATGGGTACGGGAACCGTAACCGAAGGTGCCTGCAAGGCAGGAATGATGGTGCTGAATCTGGTGAAGCTCTTTGGGGGCTGGGACAAAAAGGCTCCCGGTTTTGTAATAAACCTCATGTATGATGCTCCCTATAAGGGATTTTCCGTTGATGGATCCGAGCCTGAAAAGAGCTGGCTTTCCACCAATTTGGAAAGTGTCAAAAAATACTACAGTGACCCCAAGGACACCTTTGTTTTCTCACTGAACGGTTACAGACTGCTGATCACCTCCGCAGGCTTTTCCGGCAGGGAGGAAAATATAGCAAAGATAAACAAGGATCTTCCCATACTCTTTGTATCAGGAGAGCAGGATCCTGTGGGAGGTCTGGGAGCCGGAGTGACGGAGGCTTATAATAAGTATAAAGCTTCCGGGATAAAGGATGTGAGCATGCATCTTTTCCCCGGGGATCGCCATGAGATCTTAAATGAGATGGACAGACAGAATGTATATGCATACATCTATGACTGGATAAAGACCCATATGTAAGTAAAGGGAGCCCATAGGGCTCCTTTTTCATGCCTGTATTTTTTCTGCAATGGAAAGCAGATCCGTGCCCATTAAAAGGAAAACATTTTTAATAAGAAAATTTAAGATGACAAGCACAAGGGCAGCTATGGCAAGGCGTGATGCAAGAGCCGGGGTGTCTGTTTTTTTTGCCGAAGGAAGAAACCTTTTGGCTGCCAGATACAAAAGGGACAGGATGGTAAATATCACCAGAGGGTGATATATGAAGGACTGAATGAAATGTCCGTGGAAAAGGGAAATGACAGACCGGGTGCCGCCGCAGCCGGGGCAGTAGAAACCTGTCACCATGTGAAAAAGGCAGGGGCAGCCTGCCCGTATATATGAAACTGCCAGATCTATAATATAATCAAACATAGCAGGATTATAATTCATTTCACGGTGAAAGACAACTTGTGGAAACTATGCCCGGCACAACCAGTTTTTCTGAAATTTTGTGTTGTTAAATATACAAAGTTGGTGTATTATATTTACACCTGAGATATATTAAGCCCTGTTGTATTTTGAACCTACAATTACTTTAAACGGGAATCCTATATTTTTCGTCTGATATCGGACCTTGGTCACCGCCTTTGCGGGAGGGGATCACCCCCGATGGATGGTTGATGGCGATTTGCGGTAACCCACCTGGCTTTGGCTAGGAGTCAAAATCGCAGGCAGTGTCTTAGGTATCATGTTTTAGCATGTTTATTTTTTTTATGATTATTTGTTAATTTTTTAACGAATCAAATCATTTCACCCAGGTTACTATTACTCCTGCCATTAAATGAGGACATTTAATGGAGGGAGTAACGTGTGTATTTCTTACATGAAAAGGAGAGGAAGCATGAGTAAAAAAGTAGTATTAGCAGGTGCATGCCGTACAGCTATTGGTACAATGGGGGGATCACTTTCCACTATCCCTGTGGCAGAGCTGGGATCTATCGTGATCAAGGAAGCCCTTAACCGTGCAGGTGTTGCCCCGGATCAGGTTGATCACGTGTACATGGGCTGCGTTATCCAGGCAGGTCAGGGACAGAACGTGGCTCGTCAGGCAAGTATCAAGGCAGGACTTCCCGTAGAGGTACCGGCTGTTACATCCAACGTGGTCTGCGGTTCAGGTCTTAACTGCGTCAACCAGGCTGCCCAGATGATAATGGCAGGTGACGCAGACGTAGTGGTAGCAGGCGGTATGGAAAATATGTCCATGGCTCCC
>CAMOZG010000155.1 GCA_946630825.1 uncultured Lachnospiraceae bacterium | reverse complement strand
AAATGACCAGAGCATAGTCCGGGGGTACAAGCACACCTCGGATGACAGGATAAACCGGACACCCATGATCATATGGTATGACGGCATAGAGGCAAAAAATGTGGGGAAAATAAATTCCCAGCTTGATATTTTGCCTACACTTTTGAACCTGTATGGTATAGAATACAGAGAGGAAAACTATGTGGGAAGCGATATCTTCGATCCCGCTTATGAGGGAGGGGTATTTTTCCCGGACAAGGGATATTTGGATGAGCAGGGCTTTGTACAGGAAGGCACCGAAAAAGGAATGGAGCTGATCCAAAAAAATGATCTTGTCTTAAAATACGACTACTTTGCATCTGCCAAGAAAAAATAGTTGTAGGGAAGTGTGAGCAGCTAAGCTGCCCGGATAAGTTATGACAAAGGAACGTTTAGAGGAAAAAATCAAACATAATGCAGAGCGTGGGGCAGCAGTGATCAGATGGGCTGTCTTTGCCGTGATCACCGGAGCGGTGATAGGTCCGGTGGGGGCTTTCTTTTGCAGTGCCATGGATCTGGTTACGGAACTTCGGACCGAAAGACCCGTCCTTTTATTTTGCCTGCCCTTTGGTGCTGTGGTAATCTCTTATATGTACAATGTCCTCAGGAAGAATGATGGTGGGGCTACGGGAACCAATTTAGTACTGTCAGCCATCCAGTCCCAGGATGAGATCCCACTTCGCATGGCTCCTCTTATTTTTGTTTCAACCATATTTTCACATTTTGCAGGAGCCTCTGTGGGTCGTGAGGGTGCTGCGCTTCAGATGGGGGGCAGTATAGGAAATGCCTTGGGGCATGTTTTTAAGCTGGATTACCAGGACAAGAACACCATCATCATGTGCGGTATGAGTGCGGCTTTTTCGGCAGTTTTCGGCACACCCATTACAGCCGCGGTTTTCTCCATGGAGGTGGTATCCGTGGGGATCATGCACTATACCGCCCTTATGCCTTGCGTAATATCCTCATTTGTGGCAAGAGCCATAGCCAGATCATTGGGATTTGATGACCTGACCTATATGCTTCCGGCGGTTCCCACCTTTGGAGTTAAAAATGCCCTTATAGTGGCAGCCTTTGCCCTTGTCTGCGGCATAGCTTCCATGATCTTTTGCATAGCCATGTCAAGGACGGAGAGTCTGGCTGAAAAACGTATACCCAATATCTACGTGAGAGCCTTTTTGGGAGGCACAATGGTGCTCATACTTACCCTGATAGTGGGTAACCAGACCTATAACGGCACAGGAATCGTCCTGATACGAGAGGCTCTTACCGGCGGAGAGATCATGATGGCAGCTTTTATACCAAAGGCAATTTTTACCATCCTGTCAATAGCTGCCGGCTACCGGGGAGGCGAGATCGTCCCCTCATTTTGTATAGGCTGCTCCCTTGGAGTGTGCTTCAGCAGGCTTTTGGGAATGCCTGCTGAGTGGTCCGTCATTTTAGCAGCCATTGGTATGGGAGCCTTTTTCTGCGGAGTTACCAACAGCCCCATCACTTCACTGCTTTTGTCTCTTGAGCTTTTCGGTATGGAAGGGGCGCCCTACTATTTCCTGGCGGTGGCTATAAGCTATACCATCTCGGGATATTACGGTTTATACAAGACCCAAAAGATAATGTTTTCAAAATACAAATCCAACTACATCAATAGAAACACAAAATAAACAAAAACAGACCCTCGGGGAGGTTAAAGGGAAAAAAGGGTAATTTAATTAACAAAAGCTTTTCAAATATGTTAAAATATACATAAGAAAAGATGTACCGGTTTCTATATAGACTCGGATGAAAGGGGGCGAGAGTATGGCAAAGCAGGTAATCGTATCATTGGAGCGTGAATTCGGCAGCGGCGGACACAAGATCGCCCAGGCCATAGCCAATGAGTTTGGACTGAAGTATTACTCCAAAAATATCTTGGATGAGATCTTTAAGGACAAGCCCGATCATGCCAGACTGATGCAGGATTATGAGGAGAAGGGGGCACCTTTGCTTACCCGCCGGGTAAGAGGACATTCCAGTTCTACGGCAGAGACTTTGGCAAAGCTGGAGTTTGAATTTATCCAGGAAAGGGCAGAGGCCGGAGAGTCCTTTGTGATAGTAGGGCGCTGCGGCGGTATGGTGCTTCGTGATTTTCCCGGACTTATCACCTACTTTGTGATGGCAGACATGTATGACAAGGTAATAAGGGTTTGTGACCGGGAGGGTCTGTCTGAGAGAGAAGCCATGGCAAAGATCGCCAGGATAGACAGGATGAGAAAGAAGTTCCATGATCAGTACTGCGACTTTAAATGGGGTGATTCCAGAGCCTATGATCTTTCGGTAAATATTTCCAGACTGGGTCTGGAGGCCACCAAGGATGCCATGGTTGAATACACCAGACATTGGATCGATATGAACCAGTAGATTTGAGGTGAATATGAGCTTATGCGATACCTGTGCCTACCTGGAATATGACGAGGAGGACGAGGATTATTACTGCAGTGTAGATATGGACGAGGATGATTATGGTCGCATGGTGACCAGCGGCTCAAAGGACTGTGTCTACTATCGGGACGGTGATGAGTACCGGGTGGTAAGACATCAGATGTAATGACTTTATATTGTACCGGCTGTCAGTGGCAGCCGGTTGATTTGTATATAGGATCAGGAGAAAAAATATGATAAATGACAGAGAGCGGATGAAGGCTGGACTCATATACGATCCCAATGTTTCGGATATTATGGATGAGCAGGCACTTCTTTTGGACAGGCTGTATGATTTCAATCATACCAGACCCTCAGAGATGGAAAAGCGGACTGACCTGCTTAAACAGATGTTGGGAAAAGTAGGGGAAGGGGTGTATATCGAGCCTCCATTTTACGCCAACTGGGCGGGAGCTCATGTATATATGGGAGACTATGTATATGCCAATTTCGGGCTTACCATTGTGGATGACGGAAATGTATATATAGGAGATAAAGTCATGTTTGGCCCCCATGTCTGCGTGGCTACGGCAAATCATCCCATAGAACCGAGCCTCCGTGACAGGATGCTCCAGTACAATAAGGATGTTCATATAGGAAATAATGTATGGATAGGAGCTGGGACTGTGATAGTACCCGGGGTGACTATTGGGGAAAATGCGGTTATAGGAGCCGGTTCGGTGGTGACCCGGGATATACCCGCCAATGTGGTGGCTGTGGGTAATCCCTGCAGGGTCATGCGTCAGGTGGGTGACAGGGACCGGAAATATTTCTATAAGGATGAGGTCATTGACTGGGAGGCAATGGAGGAGTATTTGAAAGATCCCATAAGCTCTACCACAAATGGGGAATAGAATTGCACAAAGCCGTAATTTTCAAATGGGGAGACATCCTATACAATCATGACGGAAAGCTTTTTGAATTCACCGTGCTGACTTTCGGTGTTTTAGGGGGTGGAATGCGTGACGGTAGAAGATGTACATGGCAGGATCAGACGGCTGGCAGCAGACAATAATCTAAGCATTTATGAGCTTGCAAGAAAGGCGGGAATCTCCGAAAGTACCCTGTATAATATTTTTGAAAGAGGAACAATGCCAAAGATAGATACTTTGGATCGCATATGCACCGCTGTTGATATTACTATGAGTGATTTTTTTATTTTCGGATCACGCCCCGGTCAGGGGAGTCATATAACCGAGGAGGAAACAGAACTTTTAGAGATCAGCAGAGAACTGACAAAGAGAAACCGGGAGCATTTGATGATATATGCCCAGGGCATGATCGCCTCCCAGCAGAGTAAAAAGAAGGATATTAAGAATAAATGAAAATGGATCCGAGGGGGAGTCGGATCCATTTTCTGGTAAATGTATGAAAAGAGGAGGGATACTTCTTTATCTTCTTACTACGGGTTTTTTATAGGTAATGCCTCCGAGGTCTGCATAGGGATCGTGCTGGTAGGTGGCTGCAAATTCTTCCTCAAAGGAGGGCTGCTTTTCCTCTCTTTTGGCTTTGGTTTTTGCCGAGGAGGTCTTAGCCTTTTTATCCTGTTTATTTGGGTTGTCCTTCATCATGACCGGAGCGATCATCATGGTAATCATTCCATCCATAACA
>CAMOZG010000154.1 GCA_946630825.1 uncultured Lachnospiraceae bacterium | reverse complement strand
CTGCCACAGTTTCCGCTGCAGGGGACAAGTACAAGGTTACCAGAATTGCTGCAAACGCCTTAAAGGGCAACAAGACTGTAACCAAGGTTGTGATCGGTAAGAATGTAAAGGTGATCGGAAAGAACGCATTCAGCGGCGACTCTAATCTTAAGACCATCTCTATTAAGGGAACGGTAAAGAACGTTGGCAAGAATGCTTTCAAGGGCATCAACAAAAATGCTACCATCACCATCAAGGCATCTGCCAAGAATTACAAGAAGACAGTAAAGGCAATCAAAAAGTCCGGTATCGCAAAGACCGTGACCTTTAAGAGAGCCAAATAACTTCCATTGAGGTAAAAGCTGGGCAACCGGATTTGCAAAAGAGCCATAGGGAGAGACCCTGTGGCTTTTTTGATATTAGGTTTTTTAAAAAAATAAGCCATACAATCACCCTTTACTATTGCAACACCTTAACACCATTTAAGCAAGTATAAATAAAAAGATTTATGGTGTTAAATCCTAAAGACGGGGGTTTACGGCTGACAAAACAGTGGAAAAAAGAGTTTTGTTACCAGGCAGATGATTATTGCCAACAAATGAAAACATGAGTATAATTATAGTAGTTATTTACACATTGGATCGATTAAGGAGAAAACTGTCATATGAAAAAAACAGAGATTACTTCCATTGTTTTGTCCTCTATTGCATTAATAGTTGCTGTTTGTACTCTTGTGGTCAACAGACCTGCAGCACCAACAGATGATGCCAAGGATGTACAGTATGTCCTCTATTTAGGCACGAATGATAAGGATACCAATCAGCCGGTTTTTGATAAAGACGAGGCTAAAGAGCGTTTGAAAGCCATTCTTATGGATAATTTCGGCGGGTATACGATCCAGGAAGCGGAAGGTGGATGGATCGGTGATGATGGGACAGCCTATCAGGAGTATACCCTTGTGATCCATTTGAGTGATACCACCCTCGATGATGTCCATGCAGTTTCGGATCAGCTGATAAGTGAGTTTAACCAGAGCTCCGTGCTGATACAGGCAAACGATACAAAGACCGAATTTTACACCGGAAATTGATCGCCTAAAGCTCATAGCTCCATGGCATCATGATGTTTTTGGGTAAGCTCATAAATCTATGGCGTATGGTTTATGGGATATGAGATAGAGGCACCAAATCCATTCGATTTATTGACAGTTGATGAGGGAAAATTCGCGGAACAGTATATAATGGAAAAATACCTAAAGACCCAGGCTAAAAAACTGAAAAATTTAATCAATGCCATATTGAAAAAAAAGCATAAACTGTATATAATGCAATATGGTATCTGTTCAGAGGGGAGAAGAGGAGCTGATCCCAAGTGCTGAATAGTTATATAATTTGATATTTTACGACTTTTAATTATAGATAGGAGCTCTAAAAATGGCTTTAAATTCTTCAGATATAGGAATAGATTTAGGAACTGCAAGTATATTAGTATATGTCAAAGGCAAGGGAGTGGTTTTAAAGGAGCCCTCAGTGGTGGCTTTTGACCGTGACACCAACAAGATCAAGGCAATAGGTGAAGAAGCACGACTCATGCTGGGGCGTACCCCCGGTAATATCGTAGCCGTGCGTCCCTTAAGACAGGGAGTTATATCTGACTATACAGTTACCGAGAAAATGATCAAGTATTTTGTCCAAAAGGCACTGGGCAAAAGGTCATACCGCAAGCCCAAGATCTCTGTATGTGTACCCAGCGGAGCCACAGAGGTGGAGAAGCGTGCGGTAGAGGATGCAGCATATGCAGCGGGAGCCAGAGAGGTATTTATCATAGAGGAGCCTATAGCTGCAGCCATTGGTGCCGGTATAGACATCTCAAAGCCCTGCGGAAATATGATAGTTGATATCGGCGGAGGTACGGCGGATGTGGCAGTGATCTCCCTTGGTGGATCGGTTGTTTCCACTTCCATTAAGATCGCAGGTGACGATTTTGATGAGGCGATCGTCAGATTCATGAGGAAAAAACACAACCTGCTCATAGGTGAGCGTACCGCAGAGGACGTAAAGATCAATATAGGTACATGTTATCCCTTACCTTCGCCTGAGACCATGGATGTCCGGGGACGTAACCTGGTGACGGGACTTCCCAAGACCATTGAGGTATCCTCTGAGGAGATGGAGGAGGCACTCAGAGAACCTACTTCAAATATAGTAGAGGCTGTTCACAGCGTTTTGGAAAAAACTCCCCCTGAACTGGCGGCGGATGTGGCAGACAGAGGCATCATACTTACCGGAGGCGGAGCCCTTTTGCGAGGTTTAGAGGAGCTGATGGAGGATCGCACAGGCATCAATACCATGACTGCAGAGGATCCCATGACATGCGTAGCCGTGGGTACGGGCAAGTATGTGGAGTTTATGGCAGGCGATACAGGCATTAAGGAATAAATTTAAGGTGTGGCATCATGAGAAATTCTCATGGTGCCATTTTTATCTATTCAGAACTAAATTTTTTTGAAAGATATCCGATATACAATTTAGAGTATTCTACCATTTACGTCACGGATGATAATCTTTTTCACGGAGAGAGTGGCAGGATACACGGGAGGACACATGGTTAAAGGCCTATATACAGCCTATACCGGCATGGTCAATGAGCAGAGAAGATTAGACACTCTGACCAATAACCTTGCCAATTCCAATACTACAGGCTATAAAAAAGAAGGGGCGACTGCACAGTCCTTTGATGACGAGCTTGCCATCAGGATCAAGGACACCTCTTCTAATCTCATGCCCAGAAGAATGGGTATCATCAACATGGGTGTAGATATCGGTGAGACCTATACCGACTACAGCCAGGGAGCATTCAAGGTCACGGACAAGCCCGCAGATCTGGCACTTTCGGGCCAGGGCTTTTTCGCAGTGGAATTCACGGACAAATATGGCAATACCTCCATCAAGTACACCAGGGACGGAGAGTTTCAGGTGGACAGGGATGGTTATTTCAGGACTGCTGATGGCGACTATCTTTTAAATATGAATGCCGCCATGAATTCCCAGACAGGCCAGGGGGCTTATCTGCAGGTGGATCCGCTTTTGGATTATTCCATTAATCAGCAGGGATATATCTACCAGGAGGGTCAGCTTGTGGGTCAGGTAGGCTTTGTGGATTTTGCTGATTACAACTATCTGGAAAAATACGGCGAGAACTTTGTGCAGCCCATAGAGGGCGGGCAGGTAATTGCCAGTGAGGCGCAAATAGAACAGGGCGCCTTGGAGTCATCCAATGTAAATATCGTGGATGAAATGGTAACCATGATCACCATACAAAGAGCCTATGATGCCGGACAGAAAATGATCCAGGCAGAGGACGAGACCTTAGAGATGGCAGTATCCCAGGTGGGACGGGTAGGATAGTTTTAAAATAAAAAGCTTTTGACCGGCAAAAACCGGGACAGTGGAGGATATAATTATGATGAGATCACTTTGGAGCGCAGCATCCGGTATGCGCTCACAGCAGACAGCGGTGGATACCATAGCCAACAACTTAGCAAACGTCAATACCACCGGATTCAAATCCCAGAATACCCAGTTTAAGTCTCTGCTGTATCAGACTCTTCAGGCAGAGACCACCACATCAAATGCAGATCCCAAGCCTACCTCCGCCCAGGTGGGTTTAGGTACCAGAGTGGCGGCAATAAATACTGCATATACCCAGGGGGCACAATTGGCAAATGACAATCCCATGGCTATGTGCATAAACGGATCGGGATTTTTTGCGGTGACGGGATTTGACGGTGCCACCTACTATACCAGAGACGGTGATTTTGGCTGGGCTATTGATGCGGATGGCACCAGAGTGCTTACAAATCCCAGCGGACTTCATGTTCAGGATATACAGGGCAACCCCATAGTGCTTCCTGAGGGAGCCGGTGCTGATGCAGTAAGTGTGGGCAAGGACGGTGCTGTGGCATATGTGGACGGAGACGGCAATACCATCCAGACAGGGCAGAGGATAGCCCTTTATCAGTTTGAAAATCCCGTGGGCTTAGAAAAGGCATCCGGTAACCTGCTTCAGGAGTCAGAGGCTTCGGGAGCGCCCATCAATGAGGCGACCACTAACCTCAATATTATCGAAAGTACCATGGCTCAGGGATACTTAGAGGGCTCAAATGTAAATGTGGCTGACGAGATGGTGAATCTGATCATCACCCAGAGAGCATATGAGCTGAACTCAAAGGC
>CAMOZG010000153.1 GCA_946630825.1 uncultured Lachnospiraceae bacterium | reverse complement strand
ACCCGCCAGATGATAAATCTGCTTTCTCGTCACCGTCTTTGTCAGAAGGGATATCCACGTTTTCGTCACCTGCTCCGCCGGATGGGATCTCATTTCCGGCATCCTGTGGGTCACCGGAATTGTCAGGGACATTCACCGTCAGATTTGCCAGCAGATTTAAGCCATCTCCCCGTCCGTTATTGTCAGTGATCTTCATATCCACAGAGGGGAAGAGGTACTCCTCCTCTACATTGTCAAGAGTCCCCGGCATTCCGGGAGTAATGGTAGCGGATGCGTCCACATACCAGCCGGTAAATTCTCCCTCATCAGTATTTACAATATTTTTGTTGCCGGAGCCGTCATAATAATTAACATGCTTAAAGGTCCAGGGCAGCACCTTCTTTGTGGAGTAGCAGGTGGCACCATTGTAATTCTTAATGGAGTATACCGGCTTTCCGGTCTCTCCCAGGATACCTGCAGATCCGCCCACTGCTTTTACTCCCCCATCAGTGGTTCCTCCTGCTATATATGTTCCTGTTGCCTGGGTGCCGCTGTCATCCACCCAACAGCCCGCAGTCTTATCATATCTGATCCCCAGATTGGATGAATAACTCCAGCTATAGTCTGTAAGCTCCACCGTCTTTGTCTTGTTATACGCTTTCTTTCCAATATGCCACTCCAAAGGTGTCTCACTGTATTCCCAGATCCTATACCCCCCGGTGTTTGACGAACTATAGGGTTTATAAGCTTCAAAATAGGCTTTTGCCTTGGCATTGTTTGCAAGATATTCAGCAGTGGAAAACTGATTTTTCGGTCCTCCCGCTATTTTGCCATCAGGACCGTAGGCATAGTAATTTTCACTGGCATATTTGCCATTGTTATTGTTCAGGTAGAGAAGTTCATGGAAGCCACAGGGATAACTGCTGTAGTTGGTATACCTGATATCCATCATGTAGGTACCGGTATTGTCCACCGCTGAGTCGGAACCGCCCTCCAGATAGCCGGTCCAGGTCTGCTTTTCAGTGCCGCTTTTCAACTTAGAGCCATAGAATATACCGATATCATCCTCTTCTGCCACTGTATCAAGTATCAGCTCCGACAGCCAGGCATACTCACCGTTTAATTTCTCCGGGTCTGAAAAAAGCAGCCCATCTACATAAAACCTGGGAGCCATATACTCTCCCTCATCATCCTCGATCCCGTATTCAAGGCAGGCCAAATCAGCTACAAGATCAGGGTCAGATGCCTCCATACCTGTGGGCTCACCATATTCCGGTATCTCCCCAAATTCACTGATTCTTACTCCGTTGCTGTAATCCATGCCCTCCTGCCACAGACAGCGGTACTTGTCCGAAAGCTTTAAAAACCTGCCGTACTTTTCCGCCAGCTCCTCGTTTTTCGACTTCTTTTCGAAGCTATCATAGCAGACAAAGATCTCATCCCCTATATTTATCACATCACCGATATTGATATCATTTGTCTCAGATCTGACCTCATTCATAGCCATCACACCATATGCAGGAAATGCCCCTGCCAGAACACAGGCTGATGTGACTGCTGCCATGATCCTTTTTAAAATAATTTTTTTCATCCTCTCTCCCTTCTTATAACTTTACTATTGTATCCCAAGTCCTGCTTTAAACTTCTTACTGTAATCCTCACTGACCCTCCATATGGATTCCGGAAGCAGGGTGTCTATGGTATCACCGGATATGAACCTGTAGTAATAAGCTCCCCTTCTAAGTCCTGATGCGGGGTCATCCGGTATTTTTAATACGTGATGGTGACTGCCCGAAAGCACCGTGACCTTTAGGTGGTAAATACTTCTATTCCCCGCCTTATCCTGTGCCTCGTAATCAATGGTGGCGCTTCCCATGTCTCCAAGTCCCATAAACCTTTGAAATATGTCACCTTGATCCCGGTTTAAAAGATCCGGTATGGTTATGCTGATATCCTCATATCTGTCCTCATAGTCACTTCTTATATGACGGCTGTCCCCATCCCTGATCCTCTCGTAGAGCATATCTTTTAGTGAGGTGTCAATATCCCCCTCCAATATTTCTATGTTTTTGACGGAAAGATAAGGTGCTTCATCCCACACACTGAAAAGATGCAGATTAAAATAAACTCCGTCATCCGTGTAATCTATGCCATTTAGACTGATATAGTCAGAAAGAAACCTAAGCCTGAACAGGCGGCTTTCATTTTCCCTGATATGCCGGGATCCATCCATGGATATATCCCCGTAAAGCCGCATGGGATCCTCCATCTCGTCATAGTTCAAAAGCGGCTCACACCCTCCATCAGGGTCGTCTTTCCCGGTCTGCCTTATATAAAGGTGTGTCATGGGATCCTGCTCGGAAATATTTCTGTAGGTAATACCACTTTTTGTGGGAGACCAGCCTATATGCCTATACTTATGATCATAATCCACCCTGCCGTAGTTTATATCATCAACTTCCGTAGCTACGGTCCGCACCAGATAGTCATGCCACATATCAAAGGGTCCTGTATTTCCCCTTATGATGTTTTCACTGTGGTTTCCATCACACTTAGGATAAACCGTATAGGAGGTGTCAATATCCACTGCATCCACCTTTGACTTTGAATTTAAAGTCTCAAATCTTACATCCCCATAGGAGGTGATAAGCTTTCCTCCCATCTCATGGCGCCGTGGATTTTTAAAATTACTGTGATAGGTCAGGGCAAAGGTAGCATCCAACACCGGATAGAGGGTAAAGTCGTTTGGCATTGCCATTATCTCATCCTCTGTATACACCTGTCTGCTGCCGTCTGATCTCACAGACCAGCCCAAAAGAGTCAGGCTCTCATCCACCTTTTTTTCATACAGGGTGGCAGAAACTCCCCTGCCTGTGGGAAAAAACATGGGCTCCATCCAGAAAAAATCATAAGTGGGCTTTTTCATGGAAAGGTTGATATCCTTCACATTGCTATTTAGATCAAAGGTGGCGGTATACACTGCCGAAAGCACTGCAGAGCCAATGCTTCCGTTGTAAATTTTCCCATTTTTGTCATAACCCGCTCCGGCTCTTATAACTGCCGGATGTGATGGCGTATCGCCCTCTGAATCGGGATGGGTATAATACACATCCTCCTTTGCTTCCGACAGATAGCCTAAGGTATCACTGCCCTCCTCGTTGCGGTCTGTCCTATCGGGCACAGTATAAAAGGCAGGTACAAATGCCTTTGCAGCTTCAAAAGCATCCTGATACAGCATCTTATCATCAGAGCATTTGTAGGTGATCCTAAGTATCTCCCTGCCAAGCTTCCTGTCATCCGACAAGAGCATTATGGCACCTTTTACACCATCCCCTCTAAGAGGCTTGTCGATCTCGATCATCCTCTTTTTTGGAAGTAGTATGGTATTTTTTTCCTTTTCCACCTGGGCTTTCGGGTCGCCGGATATAATAAGCCTGCCATCCTGCAGTATTGCCACATTGTTGGATATGAGCTCGCCGCCCCGGAGGAAAAACTCACCCCTGTTCCATATGCCGATATCGGCTCCGGTGATCTTTCCGGAGTTCATGGTGAAGCTGCCTTCATTGGAATTATACATGCCGTATCTGTAATTTCTGAGATTGGACACCTCACAGCCCTCCGTCATTACAGAGGCTCCGTAGGCATTGCCTATGGCTCCGCCGCAGTCATATATCCGACAGCCAAAGACTCGGATAAAGCTGTCTTTGCAGCTTTTAGGTGATCGCCAATTACCCACATATATTCCGTATCCGTCACAGTCATCAATGGTGCAGTTTAAAATGGCAGTATCTCCGCTAAAGCACTCCACTCCGGTTCCTCCTGCATCATCAGTCACTCCCTGACTTCTCAGATTATGTGAGCCGGTAATGCGGCAGCCGGATAATGTCATATCAGCCCCGTCATTGGTGATGCAGGCGGATCCCACTCCGGTGCCTCCTGCCACATTGCAGATCAGACCGCAGCCGTCCAAGATCAGGTCATATATACTCACGTCCCCGGAGTTGGCATAGAAAATATCCATGTTCCCTCCCCCGTTTTTTAATGTGTGACCACAGCCATAAAGGGTCAGGCTTTTGTCTATAAAGACCTGGGATGTAACTGTCATGTCACTGTCCAGATAAAAGCTTTGCCCCTCACCTGTCATGGAGGAAAAATAGCTTGTACTGCTGCATGCCGAAGGCAAGGTGGGATAATAGTCATAATAATCCTCTATGTAGGTGTAGATATAGCTTTCATCCCCCGACCCTCGCTCCACTTCATCCCAGTCAGTAT
>CAMOZG010000152.1 GCA_946630825.1 uncultured Lachnospiraceae bacterium | reverse complement strand
GGCTGACGAGTATCGCAATATCCTGCCATACTTTGCGGAGCCGGTGAAGCTTTCGGTCACCGGTCCCATAGAGATCGTGGGTCCCGAGGTGGTTCCCATGAGAGGCGGTATGTGCGGTACATATATCAGGACTACAGGTGGCAGCGGGGAAGCAAGTCTCACCATAGAGTGCGGAAGTGCTTCACCGGTAAGGATCGACTTTACGGTCAGATCAGCATCATAAAAGCAGGAGGGAGATAAATGGCAGACAGAGCAAGGATTATTTTTGGGAACGATCTGGGAGAGGCACAGCTTAGAAAAGCTGAAAAAGCCAAGCAGAAAAATCTGAAAAAATTTGGGGATGACAGCAATAAAAACTATCCCATTCATCTGGAAAAAAATGAATACATAGGGGATTCCCTGGGAGTGTACAATGTGCTGGTGGGAGATCTGAAGCAAAATGCCCACTTCAATCAGGAGAAGCACCCCGACGGCACTCTGCCCGATCCTGTATGGGACGAGGAAAAGGGTATGATCATGGGCAATATCAGAATGGGCTTCGGTCACTACCGCATGTCCATGGCAATGGCATCCTGTGCCCATGCGCTGGGATATGTGCCTTACTGGATGGATCTGAACTCCTACTATGAGACCACCTGCACAAAGTGGATCAGCGGACAGAACGAGCTTTATTCCATGGGATCCAGGCTTTCAAAAAATCCCATTTTCAACAAGCTGGTGTGGGAGCCCATGAACTATGAAGGCTTCAGAAAGCTTACCTATAATTCCGGGGATCAGAAAAACGCAGAGATGGCAGCACCTGTTTATAGAAATGTGCCCCATGATATGCCGGTGGTCAGCACCCATGCCTGGTGCGCCCAGTCAGCCATCCATGCGGGAATGAAAAATGTGGTGGCAGCGGTTTGTGACAACTGGCCCATGGCTTTGCACTTTGCCGAGGGAGCGGTACACACCATCCAGTGCCACAATGCCTACATGGGATATCGCATATTAAACGGTATGAACGGGGATGCAGTCTGCAAGCCCATGCCCCAGAAGGATCTGGTATATACGGGACACTATATTGACCATGAGCTGGTGATGGATCTGGACAACGACTGCAAAAAGCGTACAGACAGAAGAACAGCCGGCAAGCCCATGAGATTTTTGCTTACCATAGGCGGAGCGGGAGCCCAGAAGGAAATTTTTGCAGCCATCATATCCTATCTGCTTCCCATGATAAAATCGGGAAAGGCAGCACTTTATGTCAATGTGGGTGACTACAAAAATGTCTGGGATGAGCTTTGTGCAGAGATCCCCGGCATGAAGGAGGTATCCACAGAGCATTTTGACAACTTCAAGGCAACTGAGAAATTTGCGGCAGATGCTATAGACGGAGAGGTGACCGGGATCCACGGCTTCTGGCATAAGAATATTTTTGAGGCAGTGTACTGCACCAACGTGCTTATGAGATCTGCGGATGTGCTGGTGACAAAGCCCTCTGAGCTGGCTTTCTATCCCATCCCCAAGCTTTTCATCAAGCGTGTGGGTAAGCATGAGATGTGGGGTGCCATTCACTCGGCAGAGATAGGTGACGGTACCCTGGAGTGCCGTGATATACCTCACACCCTTCAGATGATAGATATGTTCATGCAGACACCCCTTCTGGATGAAATGTGTGACTGCATCAAGGTAAACAACTCCATAGGCCTGTACAACGGAGCCTATGAGGTAATAAAGATCGCGGCAGCTTTAAAAAACGGTAAATGAATAACCTGATGGGTTATCAATAAAAATGAGATCATAAAAAGCCATGGCAATGAAGAATGGCAGATATTTTTTTAAGGAGGAAGAAGTATGAAACTTAGAACCAGTCAGAAAGCCGCATTTGGTTTTGGCGCATTCGGAAAGGATGTCGTATATATGCTGATAGCGACATACCTCTTGAATTACTACAATGTGGTGTTGGGAATGAATGCGGCATTTATCGGCATTGTTATGATGGGCGCGCGTGTATTTGATGCATTTAACGATCCCATCATGGGAATTGTGGTTGCAAAGACCAAGACGAAGTTTGGGCGTTTTCGTCCGTGGATTTTGGCAGGTACGGTGCTTAACGCAGTTACTATTTTTGCACTTTTTGCAGCACCTGCTACCGACAACCCTAACTCCACCGCAATGAGGGTTTGGCTTGCTGTATTTTATGTATTATGGGGTGTTACATATACCCTGATGGATATCCCTTTCTGGTCCATGATACCTGCAGTTACAGAGCCAGGATCTGACCGTGAAGGTCTTACCGCTTTGGCAAGAACCTGTTCAGGCATAGGTGATGCCCTCCCCACAGTTTTGACAAACATGGTTGTTCCTATCTTCGCCGGCATTGTTATCGGACATCAGGTAACCACAGGAAACTATTCTGAGTGGAAATCCGGATATTTGGTATGGGCTGTGATAATAGCAGTGGTATTCGTTATTTCCGAGCTTTTTATGGTGCTTCAGGTTCCCGAACCTAAGATTGATGAAAATTACAAGGCGCCTTCAGTTGGCGAGATGTTTAAATCGCTTTTTGCAAATGATCAGGCTATGGTAGTGGTTATCTCCATTATCTGCGTATATACATCACTTAATATATGCGGAAACCTGGTGCTTTATTTCTTCCAGTTTGATGTAGGAAACCCTGATGGTTACTCACTGTTTACAGCAGTGGCATTTGCCTTCCAGGTGCTTACCATGATGGTCATTCCTGCACTTCGTAAGATGTTTTCAAAGAACCAGCTATTTTTGGCGGGCTTCATTATTCAAATCGTTGGGTTTATAGTGATTCTTTGCATGGCTTACTTCAACGTGTATACACCTGAGAACTGGATGATTCTTTGCTTACCAGGCGCACTTATCTATGTGGGCTATGGTATGCTTAACGTAATAATGACAATATTCCTCTCCGACTCAGTGGATTATGGTGAACTCAAAAATGGATCCCGTGAGGAGTCGGTGATATTCTCAATGCAGACCTTTACTGTAAAGTTGGCTTCCGGTATTGCAGTTGCTTTGGCAGGTGGTGTAGTTGAGTGGATTGGTCTCGATACTTCAGATGGAGCTGTACAGACGGCAGAAACTCTTAATGGTCTGCGTATCTGGATGACAATCCCTCCGGTACTTCTGCTTGTTGCCGGTATGATCGTTTACAAGGTTATGTACAAGTTGGATGAGAATAAGATGGAGGAAATTAAGGGGCAACTTGAGAACAGGAGAGCATAGGGTTATTTCCTGATCATAAACAAAAAAATGGTATGCTGTAGCAGGCATACCATTTTTTTATATAGAATCTGTTGTTCTATTCACTGATGAGAGGAGGCTTTTGATACAGCATACGCTCAACCTGACGCTTTTTAAGCTTGAGAAATTCGATTGTCTCCTTTGCCTCCTCCTTTTCCGCTATGGCAAGTGCTTCTTCGATAATATCCAGCCTTGCGAACAAATCGATATTTAGTTCCTTTTCAGTAGGCATAATATCACCTCCCTTCCTTGATTAATAATGATTATATCATTGATCTTAGATAAATTCCATAAATATATGGTTGATATTTTCCTCAAAAACAAGTATCATATATTAGTAATTTTGTGAACTCGACGAAGGAGGTAATTATTTTGCCCAGTGGAATGATAGAAGTGGTCGCTAATGACGAGGCCTCCAATGCCCGCATAGTTGTAATAGGAGTAGGCGGTGGCGGTAACAATGCGATCAACAGAATGGTTGATGAGAATATAGGGGGAGTGGAGCTTGTAGGTATCAACACAGATAAGCAGGCGCTTTCGCTTTGTAAGGCTCCCAATCCCATTCAGATCGGTGAGAAGCTCACCAAAGGACTTGGCGCAGGAGGACAGCCTGAGGTTGGTGAAAAGGCGGCAGAAGAAAGTGCCGAAGAGATCTCAGCTTTGATCAAGGGAGCGGATATGGTATTCGTGACCTGCGGTATGGGAGGCGGTACCGGTACAGGAGCAGCTCCCGTGGTAGCCCGCATAGCAAAGGAGATGGGTATACTTACCGTAGGAGTGGTTACAAAGCCCTTCGCCTTTGAAGCCAGAAAACGTATGTCCTTTGCCCTTGAGGGAATAGAAAAGCTCAGGGACAATGTGGATGCACTCATAGTGATCCCCAACCAGAGACTTCTTGAACTGGTAGACAGAAAGACCAGCATGCAGGATGCTCTTAAAAAGGCTGATGAGGTGCTGCAGCAGTCAGTACAGGGTGTTACAGACCTGATCAACCAGCCTGCACTTATCAA
>CAMOZG010000151.1 GCA_946630825.1 uncultured Lachnospiraceae bacterium | reverse complement strand
AACAAATTCATGGGGGACGTTTATGGATAGTTCTAAAAGATACAGGGTTTTGGTGGTGGATGACTCCATGATCAACCGCCAGATCCTTAAGGATATACTTACAGACAGCGCTGAAGTCATAGAGGTGGATAACGGTCAAAAGGCGTGTGATTACATAATGGAGCACTTCTATGACATCCATATAGTGCTGCTGGATCTGATCATGCCCGGGATGAACGGCTTTGATGTTTTGGAATTTATGCGTAAAAAGCATATGACGGATTATCTGCCGGTGATCATGATATCCTCGGACAATGATGAGAGAAATATAGAGCATGCCTTTGATCTGGGAGCCATAGATTTTATATCCAGGCCCTTCATGGATCGTATCGTGCTGCGGAGAGTGCTTACCACCATAGCGCTTTTTGAAAAGCAAAAGGAGCTGGTGCATCTGGTTGACAGACAGTTTGTGGCTGATGACCGCAAAGTGGATGAGCTGACGGGACTGGACTTTAAGGAGACATTTTTTAACAATGTTTTCACTCTTTTAAGAAGTCACAGAAGCGAGAGGCTTTGGATGGTGGCTTTGGATATTGACCACTTTAAGCTTTACAACCACTTTTACGGATGGGACAGGGGAGACAGCTATCTGCGCACCCTTGGCAATTATCTTAAGGAGTTTACCCACAGACACGGCGGCATAGCCGGTTATCTGGGTGGGGATGACTTTGCGGTTTTGTGTCCCAATAAAAAGGCAGCAGTGGATGAATTTGAAAAGATCCTTTCCCGTGCCATGGAAAATAACGAGATATCCGCAGGCTTCGGGGTAAAGGTGGGACTCTACGAGGTGGAGGATCCCACTGAGGAGGTCTCAGAGATCTATAACAAAGCCGTTATTGCCTTATCCTCAGTCCATGATGATTATGCCAGACATATAGCCGAGTATCAGCCCATCATGAGCGCAGAGGTTAAAAATGAATATGAGTTTTTATCTGATGTGAAGCGTGGCTTAGATGCCGGTGAGTTTATCTATTACCTCCAGCCCAAGGTGGATCTCGCCAGCGGCGAGGTGGCAGGCGCAGAGGTGCTGATAAGATGGAACCACTATAAGGACGGTATCATTAGTCCCGGACGTTTTATGCCTGAACTTGAGCGTACAGGCTTTGCCTCTGTGGTGGACAGGCAGATATGGGAAGACGTGATCAGATTTTTGGCAGATACAAAGGAGACAGGAAAGGAACTTTTGCCCCTCTCCATAAATCTGTCCCGGGCAGATATATATACCATGGATGTGACAGGATTTTTGGTATCTGCTTTGGATGAATATGAGTTGGATCATGATCTTTTGGAGGTGGAGATCACAGAGTCGGACTTTGCCTCGGATGATGACAGGGTCGCCAGTGAGATAGACAGGCTCCGGGCTTCCGGGCTTACAGTCATTATAGATGATTTCGGAAGCGGCTATGCCTCATTAGGAGCACTTGATGATGTCCCTGCTGATCTTTTGAAGATAGATATGAAGTATCTGGATGAAAAGTCAGGTGAAGTAGAAGCCAAAAGAAGTATTTTGGAGTCGGTTTTGAATGTTGCCAAGCTTATGGATATATCCACTATAGTTGAGAGCATAGAGACCCAGGAGCAGGTGGACTTTTTGATATCCCAGGGATGCACCTACGGTCAGGGGTATTTCTTCTATAAGCCCATGGATGCAGCGGCATATCAGGAACTTCTGTAGACATATCGGGAGTACAGGTCAGATGGTTTTATTGAAAAAACTTATATCATATGAGCTGGGAGAAGGATCCGTCAAGCTTTGCACAGACAGTGCAAAGCTTTTCGTGTTTTTTATTAATGAAAGCACAGTACGGGTAGTCACCTCTTTTGATGAGGATTACAGAGAGCTTTCATACAATCTGGTCACCACCGCATGGGAGGATGACGGAGATGAGTTTTTCGGTGATTTTAGAAAGCGCATAAAAGCCCTTAAGCCCAAGGCGAGTGAGGATGGAAAAGATCTTATCCTGTCAGCCCCGGGCTGTAATGTCAGGGTGGTGGTAAACAGCGAAGATATAGGACTTAAGTTTTTGGATGAGGATGACAATGTGCTGGCTGAGGATGTATACGGTGCCGCCTACTGGAAGGACGGCAATCTCCGCAGACATCACAGGGGACGGATCTTTGAGGGAGACAGATTTTACGGCTTTGGAGAAAAGACCGGGAAGCTTAATAAATACGGTGACAGAATGAGGATGCATCCCAGTGATGCCATGGGCTATGACCCTACAGGTACGGATCCACTGTATAAGCACATACCCTTTTTCATCCGTCTGAATGAAAAGAGCAAAATAGCCTCGGGATTTTTCTATCACAATATGAGCCCCTCGGAATTTGATATGGGCAGGGGCAAATGCAATTACTATCCTGAGCATTATACCTATACCGCTGATGCAGGAAAGCTGGACTACTTTTTCATGGCGGGACCTCTGGTGTCTGATGTGGTCAGGGCTTACACAGAACTTACCGGGCGTCCACCCCTGTTTCCAAAATACGCATATGGATATCTGGGATCCTCCATGTACTATTCCGAACTGGAAAGTGACAGTGACGGGGCGATCTTAAGCTTTGTGGATCGTGCCATGGAGGAGGAGGTGCCCATGAGTGGCTTTATGCTCTCCTCCGGCTATACCACCATGGATAACAATAAGCGCTGCGTGTTTACCTGGAATAAAAAAAGATTTCCTGATCCGGTAGCTTTTGCCAGACGGATGAAGGCAAGAGGCGTCAGGATATGCGCCAATGTAAAGCCGGGATTTCTTAAGGTGCATCCCATGATTGACGAGCTTTCAAAAGAGGGATTTTTTGTCATGGATCAGGATGGCAGGGCTCCCCAGGAGGGCTCCTGGTGGGGCGGTCCCGGATACTTTGCGGATCTGACATCTCCCCAAAACAGAAAGCTATGGAGCAGGCTTTTAACTGAAAACGTGATAAAATACGGTATTGATTCCATCTGGGATGACAACTGCGAGGTGGACAGTATCTTAAATGATGATGCCCTTGTGGATGCAGAGGGAAAGCCGGAGCGGATAGCCGGATACAGAGCCGTGACCGCCAACATAATGTGCAAGATAGCTTACGAGGCACTCTTGGCTGATGACAGCGACAGAAGACCCTTTGTGGTTTGCAGGGCAGGAGGAGCCGGTATACAGAGCTTTGCCTCCACCTGGGCAGGGGACAATCTGACCTGCTGGGAGGCGCTGCAGTATAATATAGCCACGGTCCTTGGCATGGGACTTTCGGGAGTGGCAAATCAAGGCTGTGATATCGGAGGCTTTCACGGACCGGCACCTGAGCCGGAGCTTTTCTTAAGATGGGTGCAGTGCGGTATATTCATGCCTCGTTTTTCCATCCACTCCTGCAATACCGATAATACGGTCACGGAGCCCTGGATGTATGAAAGAATCCGGGGAGAGGTCAGGGAAGCCATCAGGCTGCGCTACCGGATGCTGCCCTATATCTATTCCCTGATGGAGTTGTCCCACAGAGAGGGAGCTCCCGTTATGAGGCCTCTTTTTTACAAATACCAAAGTGATCCCAAGGTTTATGACGAGGGGATCCAGTTTATGATGGGCGACTCCCTGATGGTGGCTCCTGTGGTGACTGAGCATGCAGAGGGGATCGAGGTGTATTTTCCCGAGGATGATGATTTTGTGGATCTGTCGACCTATGAGAGGCACAAGGGCGGAGAGTGCGAGATCATCAACGTCACCGCTTCGGATATCCCCATGTTTTTGTGCAGAGGCGGAGTGTTTACATTGGGAGCAGATATCCCCTTATTGGATGATAACAGCAGGGGGATAGGCTTTGTAAGTGAAAAAAATGACCGGTTTGACAGATTTGAGCCCGGCAGGCTTGAAGTGTATGTCTATCCCGGAGACTGCGGGGAGAAGCTCCATACCTTTTATGAGGATGACGGCGAGACCATGGACTATAAGAGTGGAGCATACAGGCTAAGCACCTTAAGGCTTTCAGGAGACACAAAAAAAGAGGTGTCCCTGACGGTAAATAGAGAGGGAAGCTACTTTTCCGGTACCGACTATATCACCTACAACGTATTTTGTGATGAGGGAGGTCCCTTGTCCGTAAGTATGGATGGCAGAGCCTTGTCCCAGATACTTTACAGACCGGATTTTGAGAGGGTTACAGACGACAGAGGCGAAGCCTGGTATTATGATATGGAAAAGAAGGCGGTCATTATAGCCATGCCCAGACCGAAGTCGGATTACAGGCTTTTCATATCCTTTGAGATACACGATCTGAT
>CAMOZG010000150.1 GCA_946630825.1 uncultured Lachnospiraceae bacterium | reverse complement strand
GTGTAGATATAGCTTTCATCCCCCGACCCTCGCTCCACTTCATCCCAGTCAGTATAGGAATAAACTATGCTGTCATTTCCGGCCGCATTTGAAATGGTGCTGTGAAATACATAGTATTTGGTGTAGGAATAGGTATCACCGCTGTCATATTCCACAGCCCTTACAGCCAGCACATCCCCCTGTGCCTGTACTTTTGTGTGCCAAAAGATCGCTGCAATAATTATCACAGGCAATATCCACACTTTCATTTTTTTACAATTCACTATACACCCCCATAAAAGAGATCCCACCATAGAGACTTCCGTCATATGCCAGCATCCTGCTTCCCACCTTATAAAAAGCCACATTATCATAGGGTATGAGCTTTTCACCCCTCATAAGCTTCCATCCCAAAAACCTGTAGGTTGTGCTGCCGTCACCTTTTGGCGCCACTATGTCCGGCGGATCCTCCGGCAGTCGAAGCGCTTCTCCTGCCATAAGTTCATAACCTGCATAGTATGCATCTCTCCCTAAAGCATAGGTTGAGGTGATATCAGGTGTTATGTCAGGAAGATAATAGTCCACTTTAATAAGCGGTCTCATTCTCTCCTGTTCGAGGATACAGGTCTTTTTTGTCTCGATATGATCCAAAGCCCCGCCCATATTCTTAAAGCTCTCCCTGACATAAACGGACAAAAGCCCCCTTTTCATATCCGCCCCAAGGATGCTAAGCTGTATATCTCCCTCTTCATCCAGACGGTCTGCTATCTGCTGCTCCAAGAGTTTTTTCAGCTCATCATTATCCATATCCACTGCCTGACATGACTCCATGTTCTCCTCTAAGACTTTCCGGGTAACCTCTGCCGTGGCATTTTCAAGCTTTCTGATACGGGCAGTCCTGTCTCCCATGCTAAGGACGGGTATGGAAAAGAAAAACACTATCATCATGGCGGAGACTGCAAACACAAGCTGCTTCATATCATTCCCTCACACTGACCAGATACACTCCCGTTACGGATCTGCCATTCCCATCAGCGGATGCAGCCATCAGGGCATAATAGCCAGCAGATGGAAAGGTAAGCTTTTTGCCGCCACAAGAGCATATATCCCCGGTAATATCCCTGCCGTCCTCACAGAGGGCGGCTGTTGCCATATTTCCCCTGCCTGCCGCGCTTTCTATCCCGGAAAGATCATCCAAAAGTGCCCCTCTGGTTATCCTTAGGGTGTAGCCCTCAGGTATCTGAAAAATATCGGACACATCATATTGTCTTTTGGCAAATACACTTTTTACAGCCACAGGCTCCGGCAGGCTGCCTCTGGCGGACTCCACCATCTCCCCGGCACTTACGGCATCTGCGGCTTTTGATTCCCCGGCATACCCGGCAGCATAGCTTAAAAGCTTTTGTGACAGCAGACTCCCCGGTGTGAAAACAAGGGATGTAAAAAGCCCTAAAAGCGCAACCGTGGCTATCGCCTCAATTATGGCGCCCCCGTATTCCTCCATTATCTGTTTCATACCATCCTCCTTTATTATTGACTTACAGTTGCTTCAAGCTGCTATTTGGCTCCTCTTTTTTCAATACAGTTCCGAGGTGACGTGAAAGGTGTGGCTTACGCCAAAGACCGGCACCCTGTATACATAGGATACATCTGTAATTCCGTAGCACTCCCCGGTGGTCTCATCTTTGTAAAGCTGTACCGCAAGTCCGTAGTTTTTATCCCCCGCCTCCTGTCTGCATGCCTCGATCACCCCTTTATCAAAGTATGAAGCCCTGATCCTGTCTGTGACCGACATGGCAAAGCTGTCTGCATTTGCAGCATCAATGGATGCAAAAAACAGAGACAGTCCTGCAACCATCAAAACCATAAGAAAAAACAATCCCGAAAAAGTCTTAAAAACCCCACTCATATCCTATCTCCTAAAAACTGCCCTGCAGATACACCCCCATTAAAAGCAGCATATCCACACAAAGCTTTACTCCTGCGGTGATCTGAGGTGCCAAAAAAAGTCCGTACATTCCTGCCACCGCATCCTCGCCCTTCATCCTCTCTGCCCGATCCATAAGTCTCTGGTTTCGCCTGATTATATCAGCAATCTGCACCCCTGCATCACCACCGCTTCCTTCGGAAATGGAATAGAGCATCTTCATGGCGGAATGTATCTCCGGCAGTGGATAGTCCCGCAAAAAGCCTATATAGGGCTCCATGCACTCCGGTGCTTCCTTAAGAGCCTCCACCAGTTCCTTTAAAGCCGGCTTTAAAACCTCCGGCGCATTATCATAGCTTTTGTACAAAGACACCTGCACATTTTCCGTCTGCAAAAGCAGTGAAAGCTGCATAAGCCATCCGGGGAATTCCTTTTCTATCTCCTTTGTCACATATTTTTTCATTATCCTGTGATTCATTTTCTGCCAGGGATATATAGGCACTTCATCCCGTATCCGCTCATACTCTTTTGCAAAATGCTCCCCATCCCTGTGGACACTCTCCACATATCCAAAGCTTAGGATGGCATCCGCCTTGTAAAAAATAAAAAGATCCAGTATCAGCACTCCCACCGTAACTCCGCTTGCTAAAGGAATTGAGGACATATCAAGACCCATTTTTTCCGACAGCAGATAGATCATAAGACAAAGCCCCAAAGAGACCATAATTGACAAAAATATATCCCTGCGCTTTTTCCTCTTTTCCTGCTGGAGCTCATAGATCCGGTCTGCCCACATCCGCCTAGCTTCTAAAAGAAGCTGCACGGAGTCGGAATATTCACCTCCCAAAGCCTCTGTCTGCAGGGCGAAGCGGTGGAGTATTGCCAGCATATCATTGGGATAGGCTTTTTCGATCATCAAAAGCCCCTCCTCCTCCACGCTGGACTCGTCATAGGTATGAAGGATATGCTCCCTGGCGGCATCTATGGTATTTCGCATCTCGCCGGAATCAAAAAGCTGCCTCACATCCTCTAAGCTTGATAATACCTTGCCGGTCTTTAAAAATGAGTATAAGAATTGCTCCATGTAGATATTGAGATCGGAAAATCTCTTCTGATGATGTTCATTTTTTGCCGCATTTAACATGAAAAAGGGTAAAAAGACAAGACCGGCAACGCATAGGATCCCTTGTGACACTACCCCCAAGGAAAATATCCGCCCCAAAAGAAGCATTCCCAGAAAAACCGCCGTGTACAGTGCTCCTGATCTTTTCACTGAAAATACATGACCATATTTTTTCAGTTCCTCGGATAAAACGCTTTTTTTCAAATCTGATCCTCCATATATGAAAAGGGATCCTGTATCCCTGCTCTTTCCATCTTTTTTTGTGCATCTGATGGCAGAGCCTCATCCAATATCCTGCCCTCATCCACCACCATCACACTGCGGTTTTTGCCATCCTTGCGTTCAAAAAAGCATATCTGGTCTATGAATCTTTTGATCTTCTGATTACCATCCTCGTCCGTCACCTGTCGCCGCCGGATCATTACCGCCACATTTATAAAGCTGTAGATATCATTTTCCAAACGGCTCTCCTCCCGGGACTGACCTGCCATATTGACCATCCGATCCGGGACCTTTCTCACATCATCCGTATGAAGGGTGGTCATACCCCTTACACCGGTGGAAAAGCCCTCCACTAGATATATGACCTCCTTGGATCTGGTCTCCGACAGCATCATCCATTTGGGATTAAGCCTGAGACAGGTCTTGATGGCTCTGGTATAGTCCATCTGCTCCCCCACCTTAAGTTCCACACAGTCGGCATCCTGCCTGATGTGGCTGTAATGCAGCTCCGGCGAATCCTCTATGGTTATCACCCGGTCTCCGGCAGGGATAAAGGATGAAAAAAACTTGGCACACTCCGTCTTGCCGGAAGCCGGTTCACCGGTAAATACTATATTAAGTCTGGATCTCACACAGTTTTTAAGTAAGTCTATAACCTCCTTTTTGGCATAGCCGCTCATTATCATATCCTCCTCAGTAAGTCTGACCCGGGGCAGGGATTTTCTGATACATACCACCCTGCCATTTATAGCCGCCGACTCATGTACCACTGTGATCCTAAGCTTGTCCGTCTCTGCTTCCAAAACAGGCTCAGCTTTATTAAAGGGTCGGCTTACGGTGTTTGCCACCCTCTTGGAAAACTGCTCTAAAAACTCCCTTGTAATATGACATTCCGTCGCCCGGATCCTCTCATTTTTTGTGCTTGTGATCCACACCTGAGGCGGAGTTCCTGCTACATCTACATCTGTTATCTCATCATCCGCTATATACTGGTACAGCGGTCCGAAATAACCCTCACTCTCCTCCATTGCTGCCCTCCCTTACTGTATCTGACCTGCTGCGCTTGCAGCCTGGCTTATGCCTGCCGCCTGATTTGCCGAGGCAAAAAAATTACCTATAAGCTGTGAAAAAGCGCTGCCCACCACACTGCTGCCGTCCTTACCGATCAAAAAAGTAATGAGCGCTATCAGGGTGATAATAGCCACCACCGTAATAAGCGCAGGCCCGTACTCCTTCAAAAGTACGCTGACCTTGATACCCAATAAGAAATGCACCCATTTTCGGAAAAATGGGGTATTCAAACTTGTTTAGGGTCTCTCTTTTTTAGGGTCTGACTTTAGGGTCTT
>CAMOZG010000149.1 GCA_946630825.1 uncultured Lachnospiraceae bacterium | reverse complement strand
GGCAGACGCCGGGCATTGGCGGGGGACTTTAATGTGGTGCTTCTGGATCTGATGCTTCCCGACGAGGACGGGTTTTCTGTGGTCAAGGCAATTCGTGAGAGGAGTGATATCCCAATTATAGTGATTTCCGCAAGGAAGGATGACGTGGACAAGATCAGAGGTCTGGGGCTTGGGGCAGACGATTACATGACAAAGCCCTTTTCACCCTCGGAGCTGGTGGCAAGAGTCAAGGCTCACATAGACAGGTACAGACGCCTGACCAAGGTGGGAGAGGATTCCCTGGACATAATAAAGATCCGGGATCTTAAGATAGATAAAAAGTCCCATGAGGTTTATGTGGGAGACGAAAAAAAGCTCCTCACCTCCAGGGAATACGAGCTGCTTATGTATCTGGTAAAATACTCCGGCATGACCATTACAAAGGAAGAGCTTTTTGAAAACATATGGAGTCAGGCCGGCATAGGAGAGATCAAAACCGTAGCGGTACATGTAAACCGTCTAAGGGATAAGATAGAAAAAAACCCCTCTAATCCCGAGTACATAGAGACGATCTGGGGATCGGGGTACAGACTTAAAGTATAAAGGAGAAAATCAATGGCTAACGAAAAAAAGCTAGTAGAAGAGATCACATCCATGGACGTGGACTTTGCACAATGGTACACGGATGTGGTAAAAAAAGCAGAGCTGATGGACTATTCCACCATCAAGGGATTTATGATTCTAAAACCCGGCGGATATGCCATCTGGGAGAATATCCAGCATGAGCTGGATGCGAGATTTAAAAAGGTGGGAGTGGAGAATGTATACATGCCCATGCTCATTCCCGAAAGTCTGCTTCAAAAGGAAAAGGATCATGTGGAGGGCTTTGCTCCCGAGGTGGCTTGGGTCACCCATGGAGGCACCGAGGAGCTGGTGGAAAGACTGTGCATCCGACCTACCTCCGAGACACTTTTCTGTGATCTTTACAAAAATATCATTCACTCATACCGGGATCTGCCAAAGATATATAATCAGTGGTGCTCTGTAGTCAGGTGGGAAAAGTCCACCAGACCTTTCCTGCGCTCCTCGGAATTTTTATGGCAGGAGGGACATACAGCCCATGCCACGGCAGAGGAGGCACAGGAGGAGACCATCCGTATGCTTCATGTGTATGAGGATTTCTGCAGGGATGTGCTGGCAATACCCATGGTCACAGGCCAGAAAACCGACAAGGAAAAATTCGCAGGTGCCGAAGCCACCTATACCATGGAGGCTTTGATGCATGACGGCAAGGCACTTCAGTCCGGCACCTCACACAACTTTGGTGACGGTTTCGCCAAAGCCTTTGATATCCAGTATACGGATAAGGACAATAAGCTTGGATATGTGCACCAGACATCCTGGGGACTTTCCACCAGACTCATAGGTGCCATAATAATGGTGCATGGAGACGATTCCGGTCTGGTACTGCCGCCAAAGGTGGCTCCCACCCAGGTTATGATAGTTCCCATCCAGCAGAAAAAAGAGGGAGTGCTTGATGCCTGCAAAAAGCTTTTGGATGAGATGGTGGAAGCAGGATTGCGTGCAAAGATGGATGATTCCGACAAGTCCCCCGGCTGGAAATTTGCCGAGGCGGAGATGCGGGGCATACCGGTGCGTGTGGAAGTGGGACCCAGGGATCTGGAGTCAGGTGAGTGCGTGCTGGTTCGCAGAGATACCAGAGAAAAGATAACCGTACCCATAAGTGAAGCTGCCACACGGGCAACAGAGCTTATGGATGTGATCAGGGATGATATGTTCCGCAGAGCAAAGGAGCATCTTGACAGTCATATTTATGACGCCCATAATTATGATGAATTTGTAAATATGGTTGAGCATAAGCCCGGTTTCATACGGGGTATGTGGTGCGGCGACGTGGCATGCGAGGAAAAGATCAAAGAAGACACCACCGCCACAAGCAGATGCATGCCCTTTGAGCAGGAGACCATAGCAGATACCTGTGTATGCTGCGGACGCCCCGCACATAAGCTGGTATACTGGGGAAAGGCTTACTAAGATATGCATATCGTTTTGCCGGATGCGGTTAAAAAGATAATAAAGCTTTTGGAAAGCAAGGGACACGAAGCATATGCAGTGGGCGGATGCGTAAGGGACAGTATTATGGGGGTCACGCCTCACGACTGGGATGTGACCACATCAGCTTTGCCCGGTGAGGTGAAGGAGATATTTGACCATACCTTTGACACCGGGATAGAGCATGGCACCGTTACGGTGAGGATGTACGGCGAGAGCTTTGAGGTTACCACCTACAGGGTCGACGGAGACTATGAGGATGGCAGACATCCCAAGGAGGTCACCTTTACCCGCAGCCTGTCAGAGGATCTTAAACGCAGGGATTTTACCATAAATGCCATGGCTTACAATGATGAAAGGGGACTTATCGACCTCTTTGACGGAGCCGTGGATATAGAGTCCGGCATCATTCGCTGTGTGGGAGAGGCTTCGGAGAGGTTTTCCGAGGATGCACTCAGGATGCTTCGGGCAGTCAGGTTTTCGGCTCAGCTGGGTTTCGATATAGAAGAGGATACAAAAAAAGCCATAAAGGAGCTGGCGCCAACCCTGTCAAAGATCTCCGCAGAAAGGATCACCTCGGAGATCATAAGGCTTATCACCTCCCCCCATCCCGAAAGGATGGAAACAGTATATGACCTGGGACTGACGGCGGTTTTCTTTCCTGAGTGGGATGAAATGATGAACACCCCCCAGAATCACATACATCACTGTTATGATGTGGGGCATCATACCATAGAGGTGATGAAGCGGGTAAGCCCCGAAAAGACCATGAGGCTTGCAGCCATGCTCCATGATGTGGCAAAGCCTATCTGCAAAAAGACGGATCCCAAGGGTGAGGATCATTTTGTGGGGCATCCCCAGTTGGGGGCGGATATGGCAAGGGATATCATGCGGCGCTTCAAGCTGGACAATGCCACCATAGACCAGGTGTGCTGTCTGGTAAGGCACCATGACGAAAGACCGATCCCCACCAGACGCAATATAAGGCGGCTTATGTCCAGAGTCGGAAAGGATCATATGCCGGGGCTTATAGAGTTAAAGCGGGCGGATGTCTACGGTCAAAGCGATTACAAAAGAGAAGATAAGCTTTCCGAGCTTGATGAGATAGAGAAATTGTACCGGGAGATCATATCCCATGATGAATGTGTTACCATAAAAGATCTGGCTGTATCCGGCAAGGATGTGATAAAGGCGGGTTTTCCCCGGGGACCCATGATAGGCAGGGTGCTTAAAGAACTTTTAAACATGGTAATAGACGATCCCTCTGTAAATGACAGGGATCTGCTCTTAAAAAAGATAAATGAGTGGAGCAAAAATTGAGAAAAAAGGTTTTACGGATAGTTGTCATGCTCCTTGTGCTTGTGATGTCGGCGGGTGTACTTTCGGCATGCAGCCCGGCTGGGGATACTGAAAACGCTTCAGGCGAGGTTTCCATCACCAGAAAGCCCGGCATACCCAAGAAGAATGAGACGGTTTCCGAAGAGGAAGATACACATGAGACTGACAGATCCACGCTTTACATAGTCCAGCTTTTAAGCACAAAAAAAGAAAAGATCTTTTTGAGAAATCTTTACACCGGACGGGAATATGTATACAGATACTCCCTGACTACGGACTTTCTGGACAAATACGGGGATGATACAAGCGTTACGGAATTCGGACCGGGCAAGGTGGTTACCATTACCGAAAGCGGCAGCGACCGTACCTTAGATACCGTAAGGGCATCTGTGGATGTGTGGACCTATGACGGCATAGTAAATTATGATGTGGATACCGACCGGGGAGTCTTTCGGATTGGAAAGGAGAATTACAAACTCACAGAGGACACCATGGTTTTTTCCAAGGATGCCCAGGTGGAGTTTTCCGATATATCAGAGGAGGATACCCTGTCTGTGGTGGGGCTTGACAAGGAGATCCTTACGGTTACGGTCACCACGGGACACGGATATCTGACGGTAATAAATGCCGATAAGTTTTTGGGCAGCCTGCTTTGTGTGGGGACTGAGGTCTATGCCACGGTCACGGAGGATATGACCCTTACCGTACCTGAGGGCAAATACAAGGTCACCGCCGCAAATAACGGGTACGGCGGCACGAAAAAGGTTAAGATAAAAAGGGACGAGACCACGGTTCTTGATCTGAAGGACTTAGAGGGAGAGGGTCCCAAATACTGTAAGCTTACGGTAAAAAGCTCTGTAAATGAGGCTTCCATCTATATAGATGGCAATGAGATCAAGGAGGGCAAAAAGACAAAGGTTCCCTACGGCAGACACACTCTTACGGTTATGGTGGAGGGCTACGACACCTGGCAGAGAACACTTTTTGTAAACTCAGAGTCGGCAGAGATCACTGTGGATCCCACGACCTCTACAGAAGAAAGTGACGAAGAGGAAAGGACAGAGGAAGAGGCCTCCACAGAGGAGGAAGATGACACAGGGCATGAGGATAATGACGGGGACGGAGACTATGACGAGGATGATGCGGAGGTGGATTATCTGTCCACCATCAATGAAATGATATCCAACCTGTCGGGGGTATCCGACGACTA
>CAMOZG010000148.1 GCA_946630825.1 uncultured Lachnospiraceae bacterium | reverse complement strand
TTAACCTGATAAACTTTATAAATCCTTTCTGGATGTCCTCGGTGATCCCCTGGCTTCCCTCAGATTTTTTCCAGTACGAGGGGCTGGCATATCTGGGGCTGGGGATACTGGTACTGATCCCGGTTATCCTTGTGCTGGGGATAAGAGATAAAAAACCCGGTAGTGGCTTTATAAAAGACCACCCATCCATGGTGGTATTTTTCCTTGGGTTTTCGGTGGCGGCAATAAGTCCCGTGGTTTCACTGGGAAGTTTTAAGATAAGGATCCCCCTGCCGGATCTTTTTATCAGACTCTGGTCCACCTTCAGAAGCTGCGGGCGGCTGATCTGGCCGGTTTATTATCTGATATTGCTGGGGGTCTGCATAGCCCTTGGCAGATATGTAAAAAAAGAAAAGGCAGCCCTGGCAATTCTGATGGCGGCTCTTGCCCTGCAGCTTTATGATGCGCATGGATTTATTGGAACTTTGCATGAGAGATTTTACGGAGTCTCGGTTTATGAAAGCTCACTTTCGGATGAGCGGTGGGAGCAGATAGCAGAAAACTACGACCACATAAAGATCTGCCCTGATGCCGGTGACATATACTATACCTATGAAGGTGAGGAGTTGGAGCATTTTGCCCTTGAAAACGGACTTACCATGAATATAGTATATACAGCCAGGGTGGTTTCCGATAAGGTAAACGAAAGCATGGAGGCAGAGCTTTCTGCCATAAGGTCGGGGCAGAGAAAGCCTTCCGATAAAAGCGTATATGTTTTTTTGGACGGAAAGATTGACGATACCCTTCCTCTTAATTATTATAGGTTAGATGGTTTTTGTATAGGAATAAAAGGTAAACTGCATTAAAATGACTGAGAGCTTAGCATACAGATTTAAAAATAAATACGTAGGAGACAGGAAATTCTACAGCAGGCTTTTAGCTATATCTGTGCCTATCATGCTCCAGAGTGCAATTTCAAATTTTGTAAGCCTTTTGGATAATATCATGGTGGGCAGGGTAGGCACCGAGCAGATGACGGGAGTTGCCATTGCAAACCAGCTTTTCTTTGTCTATTTTCTTGCCATATTCGGAGGACTGGCAGGAGCCGGTATATTTACGGCACAGTATTATGGCAGAGGGGATGATGAGGGAGTGAGAAATACCTTCCGCTATAAGGTATGGATGGGCTTTATTCTGGTGATCATAGCCGTCCTGATATTTTCCCTGTTTAAAAGAGACCTTCTGATGTTGTTTTTGAATGCCGATAACAGCGTGGGTAATGTGGAAGCTACCTTAGGATACGGTATAGAATACTTAAACATATGTCTTTTAGGTCTTCCTGCCTTTGCGGTTACACAGGTGTATGCCGGAACCATGCGTGATTGTGGAAAGACCACGGTTCCCATGGTGGCAGGTATTGTGGCGGTGCTTACAAATCTGGTGCTGGATGTGGTCCTGATATTTGGAGTGGGACCCTTTCCTGCACTGGGAGTGGCGGGTGCAGCCATAGCCACGGTGGTGGCAAGATATGTGGAGGCATCAGTGGTGGTGGGCTATTCCCATACCCATATTGAATCCCTACATTACATGCATGGTCTCTACAATACACTTTTCATTCCCGGATCCATGGTAAAAGAGATCACCATAAAGGGGATGCCCCTTCTTTTAAATGAGGTCTTATGGAGTCTGGGAACGACAGTTTTAGTTCAGTGCTATTCCATCCGGGGACTTGAGGTGGTAGCAGGTCAGAACATATCCAATACCATAAGCAATGTGATAAATATCACCTTCTTTTCCATGGGAGATGCGGTGGCTATCATAGTGGGTCAGCTTTTGGGAGCCGGAAAGATGAAGGAGGCAAAGGATGCCGACAACAAGATCATAGCCTTTGCGGTATTTTTAGGCATGATATCCTCAATGATCCTGATGGCTTTAGCCCAGGTATTCCCCGGGGTTTACAATACCACTGACTATGTTAAAAAACTCGCCCGGGAATTTTTGATGGTCCAGGCAATATTCACTCCCCAGATCGCCCTTTTGCATACAACCTACTTTACCTTAAGATCCGGGGGCAAAACCATCATAACCTTTATATTTGACAGTATGTTTGTGTGGCTGGTATCGGTTCCCATAGCCTTTACATTGAGCCGCTATACGTCACTGTATGCTGTTTTGATCTTTGCCATAGTAAATATGGCTGAAATTACAAAGGCAGTATTCGGGCTGGTACTGGTAATAAGAAATAAATGGATGAACAATCTGACTACGGTATAGGATAAATGACATATGAAGGATTACATAAGGCTTCTTCGCCCCCGGCACTGTATTAAAAATCTGCTGATATTTTTCCCCATGTTTTTTGCAAAGGAAGCAAGGAATATCGGGATGTGGGGCTGGGCTGTTTACGGTTTTATCATTTTTTCCGTGGCAGCCTCCGGGATATATGTGATAAACGATATTATGGATGCGGACAGGGATCGGCTTCATCCCCAGAAAAAAAATCGTCCCATAGCCTCGGGCAGGATCAGTAAGACCCATGCCTGGCTTATATTTATCATGTGTACTTTCGCGTCCCTGATCTTGTCGGCGCTGCCGTATTTTCTGGCTTCTGAGAAAAATGCGGGCTATGCCACGGGGCTTCTTGCAGTGTATATAGTCACCAATATAGCCTATAGCTGCGGTCTTAAAAATATACCGATCCTGGATGTAAGCCTGTTAAGCCTTGGCTATGTCATCAGGATCTATTACGGCGGGTTTATTACCGGTATTGAGATCTCAGACTGGCTTTTTCTTGTGGTTACAGCCGGTGCTTTATATATGGGATTTGGAAAACGCCGGGGAGAGCTTAAGGCTGGCAAGGATACCAGAAAGGTGCTTAAGGTTTATACACAGAGCTTTTTGGAGCAGGCAATGTCACTTATGATGGGTCTTGCAATAGTATTTTATGCCCTTTGGGCAAGGGATATAGATAACAGCTATATGATATTTACGGTGCCACTTTTTATGCTGATAGTTCTGCGATATTCCATGGCTTGTGAAAAGCTGGCAGAGGGGGATCCGGTGGAGGTCATACTTGGGGATCTGCCTCTTATTGTCATGCTTTTTATCTATGGACTTACGGTGGTTTTGATGATGTATTACCCTGCCCGCTAAATGCCAAATGAAACGGAATTGAAAATGAAGGAAAGAAATTCGTACATAGATCTGTGTCGTGCCATAGCAGTGCTGGATGTGCTGGCAGGGCATACCGTCTTCTGGGTGTTTTTCTGGGAGACTCCAAATTATCTTAAGAGCCTGACTCTTTTATTTGAAGTGCCTGCCTTTTTCTTTTTGTCAGGATGGGCGTCATCACTTAAGCCCCCGGAGATGAAAAGATCCTTGATGAGCCTCACCAGATTCTGGATGCAGTGGATATACTTTATTCTGGTAATGGCAATATGCTGTGTCATCAGTACCCGTGTGGGGTATCCGCTCTCAGGTGCGGAAGGTCCGGCTGATCTGATACAAAACTTCTTTTTTTCGGTAAGCTTTAAGGGCTTGCCCATTGTATCCATCTCCCTTTGGTGGGTGGCTGCTTTTTTCATTGTCATACCACTTGCCACCGGGCTTTTGATCCTTTGTAAAAAGTCACGCCATGCCGGTAGGTATGAGCTGATATTATGCTTTTTATCTGCTGCAGTATTTTTCATCTGGTCGGTGCTTGCGAACGATATTGGTGCAGGCAGCGTGTACAAAGAGACTTTGCCAACCATGGGACTTCCCAGACTTCATATACTGGAAAGCTCTGACTTTGGAGTGACCATACCCTTTTTGGCTTTCTTCTGGCTTTTGGGCTATAACAGAAATAAGATTAAAATTGACAGACTTTGGAAGCTGATCCTTGGGGAGGCGGTGGCTGCCGGAGCATATATAGTCTCTGTGAAGCTTTATGGGATAGGCTGGGATGATATACAGACAGCCAAATTCCCTCCCACAGTGCCATATTTCTTTTCTTCACTGATGCTTATATTTTTAATGCTCTATCTGGAAGCCTATGTGAAAAAGCCCCTTCCCCTGCTGGTTCACATAGGAAAGAATGCTCCCTTTTACTTTTTTGCCCAGGGAGTCTCCTCCTCACTGTGTACCTATATAAAAGGCTACATACCGGGGGCTGATGTGGTGCAGGAGGCTGTGGAAGCAGGCGGGATATCTGATGTAAGATATAACCCCCTTATAATTCTTTTGATGTTTTTGATCAATATACTCTTAGCGATCCTTATTGCAGAGGCATTGGCTTTTACTTACGGTCTGGTGAAAAAACTGGTCCACAGACTGCCTGTCGGGATACCCTGGCCCATACCGGTGGTGATAATGGTATTTGTATTTGTGGTGGTCTTTTACGAAAGTGTAAATGCCCCAGGTCCCTTTGGTGAATGGGATGATTACAGTTTTCCTGTGGTCTCCATATTGGAGGAGCACAGAATAAGCATTACAGATGACACCATAAGCGGGGTCAAGGAATGGCTTTTCCCGGGATGGGACTGGGTAGTGGATCTAAGCGAATTTTCCGGCATGTACACTGCAGACGGGGCAGAGCTTCCCTGGTATTTTCCCCTCTATGCCATTATATGTATGCCGGTGGTGCTTTTGTGCAGGTATCTTACCA
>CAMOZG010000147.1 GCA_946630825.1 uncultured Lachnospiraceae bacterium | reverse complement strand
CAAAGCAGAGATTTTACATATATTGAGAATGTAATAGAGGCTAATCTTAAAGCGTGCTTGGCAAGTCATGAGGCTGCCGGGCAAGCCTATAATATAGCTTATGGTGGGAGAGAATATCTGATTGATATTTATTATGGACTTGTGGATGCACTTGGAGTAACTGATGAAGAGGGAAAGCGTCTTGAACCGAATTTTGGACCCGACAGGGCAGGCGATATCAGACACTCAAATGCGGATATAACTAAAGCAAAGAAGCAATTAGGTTATGCCCCGGAGTGGAGCTTTGAACAGGGGATCAAGGCTGCGATAGAGTGGTATAGGAGTAATCAGTAAAGGGTTTTAATTGATAATGCAAACCTGAAATGCTATTATATGGCATGAAGGAGTGTATTAGAGATGGAAGATATGAGGATGAAACTTTCAAAAATAAATATATCGGGCTATAAGTCGTATGGGGCGGTATACTCTGAGGACATAATGCTCAGGGATGTTAATATCATAATTGGTGCTAATGGAGCAGGAAAGAGTAATTTTATCTCATTTTTAGAACTGATAGCATATATTGCAAGCGGAGGTCTGGATAAATTCGTTGCAAAAAATGGGTTTTCCAATTCTCTCTTGCACTTTGGAGAGACAGGAGAAGAAAAGATAAAAGGACAGGTGGACTTCATAGTTGATGATAAAAAGGACAGCTACTCATTTGTTCTATCATCCAGTGTGGGAGGGAAGTTATATTTTGAAAGAGAATCAATATTGTATCAAAATAATGAGAAAGCTGATCCATACAGGAGGGAGTTTGGGGTAAGTACATCAGGCTCGGGACTTGTAGAATTTGCTGAAACAGACAATACAGCCAAAACCATACTTAAATTGTTAAAGGGATGCAGGATATTTCATTTTAATGATACATCAATTAATTCATCCATGAGGTCACAGGCATACTTACATGATAATTTGTATCTTAGATCGGATGCGGGAAATATAGCCTCGTTTCTGTACAGAATGAAAGACGAGAAGAAGCCATATTATGATCGGATTGTAAATGTGGTCAGAGAGGTTTTTCCGAGATTTGAGGATTTTGTGCTGGAACCAACATCACTTAACGATACCAATAGTTACGTTTTGCTTAACTGGAAAGAATTCGACAGTGATGAAATTTTTGGGCCGCATATGTTATCCGATGGTACCATAAGGTTTATTGCTTTGGCGACACTGCTATTGCAGCCGGAGAACTTGTTGCCCGGAGTAATAATTTTAGATGAACCTGAGATGGGGCTACACCCTTTCGCAATCAAAACCTTGGCAGATCTGATATATCAGATATCAGACAAAGCTCAGATTATAGCAGCCACACAGTCGGTTGAGCTTCTTAATCATTTTGAGAGTGAGGACGTGCTTATTGCAGAATATGATAATAAGAGACGGAGCAGTTTTTTGCGTGCTGTGGACAGTGAAAAACTGGGTATATGGCTGGAAGAGTACACTTTAGGGGATTTATGGGATAAAAATGTGCTTGGAGGTGTACCTTGACATGGCGAAAAATATGTATGTGATTTGTGAGGGGCAAAGTGAGAATGCTTTCGTGAGAGAATTGTTGATTCCGTATGTGGGTGAAAAAAGCGGGTGGATGATCAATTTGTGGCCTACAACGGTTATTACTTCCAGAAACAGACGGGCAGGAAGAATATACAGAGGAGGCATACTTGGATATGAAAAAGCTAAATCTGAGATAAAAAGATGTATGAGCACTGGGAATTATGTTACGACGATGTTTGATTTTTATGCGCTACCAAATGACTTCCCTGGATATACTGATGCTGTGAGATTAACAAATGACCATGAAAAGACACTTATACTGGAGTCTGCACTGCATGATGATATTATAAGTATGGACAGAACATTTGAAAGCGACAGATTTATTCCGTATATTCAACTGCATGAATTTGAAGCTTTGATATATACAGATCTATCGGCTTTAAAACAGCTATACCTCTCAAAAGAAGATCATAATGAAATTGACAAGTTGATTCTTGAAACGGAGGGGATGATGCCGGAGGATATCAATGACAGCCCAGAAACTGCTCCATCAAAGAGATTGTTGGAGCGGGTTAATTACAAAAAAGGGAATTCGGTTATTTATCCACTTAAAACTATTGGAATAGACACCATTCGTAAAAAATGCCCACATTTTGATGCATGGCTAAAATCCATAGAAGACTTATGATATCATCCTGTAAAACATTACCAACAACAATCCCACAGACCGCCGGTAGCGGTTTGTGGGATTGTTTGCTTTTAGGAGTAATCAATCCTAATAACCGTTGATGACAAGCGATTCCTGTGGTAAAGTAAGGACGGAAGTTAAAAAACCAATTACGATTTACTCAGGTGGTTTGTATGAGCATTAATACAGGATCGGAAATATCAGTTGATGATAAAATAGCAGGAATGGCTCAGGATGCTGTGGGTGCCATTGCAACGGAAGTGTTCAGCAAGGCTATTATTAATGCAGTAGAGAGCGCAGAGGGAGCGTATGGATTCCCGGCTTTCCGGGATCTGTAAGATATGATATAATGAACCCGTCATTTTACATGACGGGTTTTATTATGTTAAGGAGATATTTCATATGGAAGAGGGAGCTAAGCTTTCGGTCATAGCCGAAAAGCTGGGACTTAAAAATTTCACACCAAAGATAAATCTGGAAAAGAAGCGGGTCTTAACTGCCGAGGTCAACAGACCGGCACTGCAGCTCAATGGCTTCTTTGAACACTTCGAGGAGTCGCGGATACAGCTTATAGGTATGGTGGAATGGTCATATCTTCAAAGCGAGCAGTCCAGATCCGAGCGGACTCACAGCTTCCAGGAGCTGATGGAGTACGACCTGCCCTGCATTATATTCTGCAGGGGCTTTACTCCTGAGGAGCGGCTTTTAAAAATAGCCAGAGCCAAAAACGTGCCTCTTTTGGGAACAGAGAGGGGAACCTCGGAATTTATGGCGGAGCTCATTTACACCCTAAACTATGAGCTGGCGCCCATGACATCCATCCACGGAGTGCTGGTGGATGTATATGGCGAGGGACTGCTTATCACCGGAGAAAGCGGTATAGGTAAAAGTGAGGCGGCGCTGGAGCTGATCCGCCGTGGACACCGTCTGGTATCTGACGACGTAGTGGAGATCAGAAAGACCTCCAGCAGGACTCTCATAGGAAGTGCGCCCCCCACCTTAAGGCATCTGATAGAGCTTCGGGGCATAGGCATCATAGATGTAAAAAGTCTCTTTGGAGTTGAGTGTGTTAAGGATAGCCAAAAGATAGACTTTGTGATAAAATTGGAAGACTGGCGCAGAGAAGCGGAGTATGACAGGCTTGGATTAAATGACGAATACATGGAGATCCTGGGCAACCAGGTCGTATGCCATTCCCTGCCCATCAGGCCTGGGCGAAATCTGGCAGTCATCTGCGAGACGGCAGCCGTCAACCACCGTCAAAAGAAGATGGGGTATAATGCGGCTGAAGAGCTGTATCGCAGAGTAAACGAGCAGATGAGCATGGCTGAGCACAAATAACAGATAAAAATTTATATAATAAGCAAGGAGGATAAGACAGATGGAAAGAGAAAATGCCTGGAAAAAATATCCTGCGGGAGCAAAGCGGAATAAGGTGATGAAGTTTGCCGAGGGGTACAGAAAGTTTTTGTCAAAGTGCAAGACAGAGCGTGAGTGTACCGCATTCTTTGTGGAAGAGGCAAAAAAAGCAGGTTATCAGGACCTTGGTGAGATCATCTCCAAAAATAAAAAGCTTAAAGTCGGAGATAAGGTATATATGTCGAACCGGGGCAAGGGACTTGCCATGTTTGTGATAGGAAAAAAGCCTTTAGAGGAGGGGCTTAATATCTTAGGAGCGCATATTGATTCTCCCAGAATGGACCTGAAGCAGAATCCCCTTTATGAGGATACGGAGATGGTACTTTTGGATACCCACTATTATGGCGGCATCAAAAAGTATCAGTGGGTGACACTTCCCTTAGCTCTCCACGGAGTGATCGTAAAAAAGGATGGAAAAAAAATTGAGGTTGCCATAGGTGACAAGTCTGACGATCCGGTATTCGGAGTTTCGGATCTTTTGATCCATTTAGCAGCCACCCAGTTGGAGAAAAAGGGCAACAAGGTGGTTGAAGGCGAGGCTTTAAATGTTCTTATCGGAAGCATCCCCTTAGAGGAGGCAACCAAGGGTAAAAAAGACGGCGAGGAGAAAAAAGAAAAGGTAAAGGCAGGGATCCTGGCTATCTTAAAGGATACCTACGGTATAGAAGAGGATGATTTTGTCTCTGCGGAGATAGAGGTGGTTCCGGCAGGTGATGCCCGGGACTTTGGCTTTGACCGCAGTATGATCATGGGCTACGGACATGATGACAGGGTATGTGCATATCCTTCCTTTTATGCAATGCTTGAGGTCCCCACACCGGAGCGTACTACAGCCTGCCTTTTAGTAGACAAGGAAGAGATCGGAAGCGTAGGAGCTACAGGTATGGAGTCCAGATTCTTCGAGAATATGGTAGCTGAGCTTTCCAACTGCTTGGGAGAATATTCCGAGCTTACGGTCCGCAGATGCCTGACAAACTCCAAAGCACTTTCGTCAGATGTAAGCGCAGCCTTTGACCCCAACTATCCGGATGTTATGGAGAAAAAGAATTCCTGCTACTTCGGCAAGGGCATGGTATTTAACAAATACA
>CAMOZG010000146.1 GCA_946630825.1 uncultured Lachnospiraceae bacterium | reverse complement strand
CCCATTACCTAATAAGGGAGCAGCACTCGCCCTGCTTCCCCATCGCCTTGCTATTGTATCCAAAATACAAAACAAGTACAAAAGAAAAAGACCACCATTATAGTGGTCTTCTGAAATGGAAAAATGTTATGCAGTTTGAGGCACATTCCATGCATTAATGGGCAAGTACAATTTAGCTGTATATGAGATCGTAAATGTTGTTGCACCTGTGCCAACTATGGATGGACATAATACCACAGCTCTATATTCATTAGCGAATGAGCCCGTTACAATCATGCATGGGTAGTTTTTAGTATCTGATCCATTACCTTTTCCGAAAAAAACATTCTGGTTAAAATTAATTGTCAGTCCTGCATCTATTGGCAGATATGCACTCCCATCTACTGCAACGGGTGTAAATACAGTGTTTTGGAACACAAGATAAGCAAGACCTCCGTCCATTTCAAAACACATTTGTTGATTTGATCTTGTTATAGTTGTGTAGTCTTTTACGTGTGTTTCTTCATCACCGAAATTTAGAAGGGACTCAAACAGATAGTCAGCAATGATAGGGGCAGAAGTAGCATTAGGGTGTACACCGTCAGCAAATTTAATGTCTACCCATTTCAAGCCGTTTATTACATGGTACTTGTTTACGTTTGCGAGTCTCCATATACAAGTTCTATAGAATTCGAGAGGCAGTCTTTTCTGTTGAAAATCATGCCGGTCAATCAGAGGAGGAGTTACAAAATACACCTCTGCATTGGGGTTAGCAGTGTGCAAAGCCTGAGCGAATGTCTGTAAATTCGTCATAAACGAATCCCCACCGGTATTCAATCCCAGATCATTCAGACCAGCCATCACGATATAAATATCAGCAACATAGTTATCCCAGCAGTTAGTGAATATCTGCCCAATACCGGCAGACCCCAGACCCACATGGTGTATTGCTTCTGGTGTATGAGCCAGTGTTGCCAGTCTGCTCATCCACGGAGAACTCCAGTTATCAGTCACCCAGCTATCCCCGTAAATGGCTATAGTTTTGCCGTAAATGCGGTTTTTTACAAGTTCTGTTATATCTGTGTCAATATTATCTATAGCGGTCTTTAATGAGTAAATAATGCCCTCTAAGCTGATATCTTCGCAATTCTGATCTGTATACTGTTCTCCGATTGTCATATCGTTGGTGATGATCTTTAGTGTATCATTCAACCATACCAGATCACCGGCAGTTCGGTTCTGACTGGTAACCGTGCTATTACCATCATCGCTATATGTCACAGCATCTTTAATAGAGGTAAAAATCTGCTCCAGATCAAAAATCTCCTGCCAGTATTCTTCATTACCGATATCAACCCCATATGGCACCGGCTTCATAGACAAATAAGCATTTCCACTATCCATTACAATAGTATAAGCCTGATACTGTTTCGTAATATCCCAGTATAACGGGTCAGCTATGATAATCTTGTTGACTGTGATATTGTCTATCTTTTCGCTGAGTTCTCTGATAACTTGCAGTATCCAATTCATGTTCATATCATGGAAATTAGTATAGGGGAAACGTTCTCCAAATCCTCCGAAATACATGTTTTACCTCCTTAATAAACCAAAATGCAAAACCGCATTTTGAAATCCTCTATGATTATATCATAAATATTAAACAGATCAATCTCTCTTTCCTGCTGGATCATGGTCTGGGTGGACATGACCCCGATATTCCCGTGAATATGCATGTTATGCTCTCCGGCATTTTCAGTGTTTACCTTCTCGCCATAGTTCTTCGTTTCTGTTGCGTTTTCTTTTTTACCATATTCTGTTTTTTCTGTATCGTTATTAGTTTTTCCAAAAGTGGTAGTCTTGTTCTGTGTAGTGCTCTGTCCATGTCCATAGGTAGTTGAACCACTACCAGTACCATTCTCCACTTTACCATATTGAGTTGCTGTTGTGCTTGTGTCTTCGTCTCTGGTTTGCTTAAATAATCCATCATCTGAGGGTGTAGGTGTAGGTGCATCATAACCGGCTACCCAGTGCCCCTTTTTGCTGTTGCCGGTTACTCTATCTGTCCCACTTTGGCTTATCTGGCTGGTAGATGTATATGTATCGGTTCCCGTATTGGTCACGCCACCGGTACCACTCTCTTCCTGTGTACCTCCCTCTGAGGCTCTTAATGTACGGTTATCCTCTCCACCGGTTGTCAAATCGTTAGTGGTCACATCTGCTCCACTATGGGAGGTGGTTCCTTTTTCTGAAGTGTTTCCAGACTCATAGCGGTCATAGTTCTCTATGGGATTGTACTCATACTGTGTAGTCTTATAAAGCTTATCCCAGACTGAGAGCTGTTTTCTGCTCCAGACTCCTATCAGATTTTTGAGAACAACATGATTAGGGTACAGCACCTCAAGCTCCGCTGTCTCTGCCAGCAGATTATCCAGTAAAATATCCTTGTTCAATTCTGAGGGAATTTCAAACAAATCAAATAGCGTTTTATCCCACTGATACAGCCCCAGAGGGGAGAGGTTAGACGTTCGTGCCATATTCTACACCTCCTGTCACATCATCCGGCTCATGTCTCCATGTCACCCTTATATCCGTGCCAAACATTCTGTTTGTTGCATCTGCTGATTTTTTAAGCTCTTCCAGCCACAGCTCACATCTGGTAATGGTTTCTATATTGTTTGCGTTTACCTCATCTGTTATTAGTCTCTCTCGCTTGCTGGTATTTGCGTTAGGTATTCCGCAGTCTGTATCAAACATTGCCTCAATTTTCCGCATGTCGCTGAGCACTTTATCAACTATGTAATTCTGACCAATGTTCTGCTGGAATGGACTCCATGTCTGGGTACCGTCTTCCTTAAATAGCTGTTTATCAATTACCACGCAAGGCTCACCACCGGCCACCTTATCAAACAGTTTTTTATAAGTCTCAGCCATTCCTTTATCTTTAGCAGGAAACACAAAAGAAAGATGAGAGTTCAGCAGATTTACACCGGCAGTTTCAGCACATAATGCCATCATATCAGCATAGTAGTTTACCAGATCAGCAATGCCTCCCCAGTCCGGCTGGAGTTTAAAAACAGTGCACTCTGTACCAATACGGGGCTGAAGCGAGCCTTTCAGTAGTGGATTAGTGATAATGAGGTTTGTGGGCTGATAGTAGATATCATAACCATACGGAGCTCCTGCCTGACATATGACTCCATATTTGTCAGTCTCCACAACTCCGATAAAACCCCAGGAGTAAAGAACATACAGAAAATAGTCCCTGTTCCATGTTTCCGGCAATTTCCATTCAAATACTGAGATTGCTTTCTGAAATAAGTACCGGCTAAAAAATCGCTGTAGTCCTGTGTTTTTCACATGGATAGTAGATGGAGAAAATGATGCATTATATGCATTAATATAATCGTATGTTTCCGGCACGCCGTATCCTATATTACTTGCCATTTCTTAAACCCCTTTCTTTTTCTCAACATAAAGTATAATAGCCAAGGTGGGAGGTAGTCAAGTCCAGACGGGTCTGGAGGGTTTGGGTTGTCCGGGTCAAATGGGGGAGCATCTGGATCATAGGGGAGGGGTTGAAGGAAATTTTCGGGTGGTATAATTTCCGGTGCATCTTCTCCAGTGAACCAGTCATAAAACCATCTTGCATTTTCATCCCTGTATCCCACTCCACCCTTATTGCGTTCATAGCCACTTGTCCATGCTGAAGCCAGAATTTCTGGAGTAGCTGTTGAGTATGGGTAGTTTTCAAAAGTATATCTCACTCCTGAGTATGTCACCGGATAGAAAAAGTTTGTAGTGTGGTGTTGTACATCATATTGCTGTTCGCCTCTGAGCCTGTATAACTGTGTCCACCCGTCAAACCATTGTATATTGTTATCTGTGGCATAGTTTACGAGCTTCTGCCCCTGAACATTATTCCTGTTAGAATACCCGTCCCATTGAACCAGACCAATAGCATAACCTCTGTTCATATCGCTGTAATATTCATTATAAAAATTGATCATCACACTATTAGGTACATCAGTAAGATCTGAAGCTGAGTGAGGGAGTCTCCATCTGTTTGTTTCTTCTATGTATGCTGGATTTATGGTGCTCTCTCCCTGCATACACCCCAACATGCCACAGATAGCATTTATTGTCCATCCTTCATTGAGGAAAAAAGAGCGGATGACATTTGCGTTTAATTTCTGTCCCAGACTGGGCTCCCCTGACCATCCTCCCAGTCTTGTATCCGTTGACATGAAAAATCCATTAATCTCAGTTATCTGCATAAACATCACTCCCAGAAGAAACCGTCAAGCATATATCTGTGTATCATCGTTTTCTCTACATCAAAAGCAGGATAGTCTATACTTGCCTCTCCGCATTTCACAAAACCAGAAAAAGAGTCTATTCTTCTTACTTTGCATAGGGGTCTCCCCATTTCTGCTAAGTCTTCATCAACCAACATAGTAAATTTTGCTGTTACGCTACAACTTGCACCTATCTGTTTTGTGATACTGAGAAAAGAGCCATTCACACCATTTGTTATAACTTGAGGCATTGCAGACTGTACAGCATTGCCGATACTTGTAAGGCTATTCACTCCAGACTGTATAGCTCCGGCAACATTACCAGCATAAGCTTGTGCTCCAACACCTACCAGATTAGCACCGGCTTGCAGAAGAGATGTGGCTGTTCCCATATAATCGGATGTCACTTGTGCTAACTGAATAGGCACACCAAACTGAGTTGATGCCATGTAGCAAACTTCTGCTCGTCCATGCACCGGGTCATTCCTATAGAGGTGAATGGTTCCCTTTCCGGTTAT
>CAMOZG010000145.1 GCA_946630825.1 uncultured Lachnospiraceae bacterium | reverse complement strand
CCATTTCACCACCTCCATGTTCTTTTGCTGAAATCCTTTTCATCTATAGTCATATTCGTCCTATTTTCAGCCGATTTCAACCCATGTTGCGTGAAATGTCATTTTTATGTAGTGAATGGTTATAAAACAAGACACTTTTGTATTATCAATTATATTGCAATGGTATTCGTCGTTCCGATTTTATGCAACTTTGCGTGATTTAATGCTCCGATTTTATGCATTTTTTCGAGCCTAAATGTTCCGATTTTATGCAAAAATCAGAAATCTGATGTTCCGATTTTATGCAAAACTATTGACAAGCCCAGTATATGAGATAAAGGCAGGCAACACCGCCTCCGTATCATTAAACAATTTTATAAGGGATTTTTCTCCGAGCAAGGCATATAAGCTGATTGCAAACAGAAATGGTCTGTCCGGTGTAAAGGAGACTCTGCCACATTATTTTGTTATGTTTATTTAGGAGCCAGGGGACTACCCTGACTCCCATACACAACACATATTAATGGGATGATACTATTTCTGTATAAGTTCTCTGACAACAGAGATTAGTTCATCCTCTGAAACCTCATCATAGCTGAATATCAGATAACGAATATCTCCTATTACAAAACTTGCATTTTTAAAAAACTTTGTTTCCGGTTCATCACTTCCGTAGCTTATGAAAAAGTGATCATCACTTGCTTCCCTGTCCAGAAGCTTTTGATCTGTCTTTCCCTCCATATCGGGAGGAAGAAAAAGGTACTCATCACAATCATACAAAACAGTCGTGCCATCAATCACTACCTCATCCGTATGCTGCTGATCGTCTTTACCTTCAACAACAGGTGATTGCGAAATATATATGCTTTTTCCATCTTCATTCTTATATTCCGCTTCTAATTCATCCCAATCACCTGTGGAGTTTCCAGCCTCATCCTCACCCGTATTATGAACCGTATTGCCTCCGCTGTACTCAAACCCGGCTATCTCATCCGGAAAAGAATTCATACCAAGTTCTGAAGCTTTTTGAGAGATCTTTCCGGCAGTTTTAAAATCACTAAAGGAATTTGACCAGCTCCTTATCATATCGGTTCCCGCTGCTGCGCCCACAGTTCCGCCAAGCACCAACACCCCTGCGACGATCATTGCAACCCTTTGCCATCTTTTCATCTTCATATTATTTTTACCTGTCCTTTCCTTTGCGAAAAGAGAAGCCTCACTTATCCGGTCTGTCATTAGACTTTTTTCCATTTCGGAAAAATGCACACCGGAGAAAGCTTTCTTTATTTTTTCCCTATTCTGCATAATCGGCTCCTCCTTTTTCAAAACCATAATCCTTGCCATACTCAGATTCCAAAATGTTTTTTAGAAATTTCCTTCCACGGGAAAGGTCTTTTTGGACGCTTGACTTTGTTCGCCCCGTAAGCATTGCGATCTCTGCAGTAGAATACTCTTCATAATAGTAGAGATATATTGCTACCCGCTGCCATTTGGCAAGTTTTTTTATCTCTTCCAAAAGATCATTCCCAGTAAAATCATCCCCGGATACGAGTTCTTCCTTCGGTTCACCGGACCAATACCTGTAAAAAGCAAGTTTTTTTCTGTCTTTGCAAGTATTTATTGTTGTTCTGATGATCCACGCTTTTTCATGTTCCCTATCCTCAAAGGTCAGTTCTGCACTCATCAGCTTAATGAAAACCTCCTGACAAATATCTTCGGCATCATAGGTCTGTTTAAGGTACATAAGACCTATCCGCATTATCATATCCGCATAATCATTTACCAGTCTTGCAGCATTTCTTTTGTCCATGTATGGCATTTTTCATTTCCTTTTTTCTATTAATTTAAAGAGCCCTTCACTAATAAAACGATTCACAATGCCAAAAACTGACAAAACCTTGTTGCTTGAACTGTCGTTTTTATGTATTGAAAGGTAAAAAAGACACCCGCCATGAAGCAAGTGTCTTTGATCATGAAATATTTGCGGCATGCCGCATTTTTTTAACCACTTCTTTTTCTCATGAGCCAAAAGGGCGTCATGTTTTGTGAGGAAAGTTTCATCATTACATCCTTTGCACCCACATCATTGTAATATCATCATACTGCGCTGCACCGGAGGCAAAAGACTTTACATCTGAAAGTATTGCCTCGCAAGCACTGCGGCATGGATCGTTCCCTAAGATGCTTCCTGTATTATCATCAATAAAAGAAAGTAATCTGGCTTCTCCATACATATCCCCACCTACACTATGTGCTTCTGTGACGCCATCAGTGTATAGGAAAATGCCGTCTCCCGGTTCAAGACGTATCTCCTGCTTTACATACTTTGCCTTTTTAAGACCTCCAAGCACCGTATTGATTTTATTCTTAACAAAGGAAACTCGATTTTCCGCAGGCTTTCCTTTTACAAGCACCGGGAAGGTATGTCCTGCATGAACATAACTCAACACCCCGGTGTCGAGATCCAGAAATCCGATCCATGCCGTGACAAACATATCCCTGGAGGCGTCCTCGCAAAGCCTCTTATTTGTCTCCGTCGCCACCGCATCCACGGATAGTCCTTGCTGGGCGTAGGTTTTTATCAGGGTTTTTGCCTGCATCATATAAAGTGCCGCAGGTATCCCCTTCCCCGATACATCTGCCATAACCACAACAAGAGTTTTTTCATCTATCATAAAAAAGTCGTAGAAGTCGCCGCCCACAGCCTCAGCCGTATCCATGGAGGCATAGAGTCCAAACCTCTCATCCTCCGGAAATACTGTTGGCACCGCGGACTCCTGGATATCTCTTGCAACATTGAGTTCTGTTTTCGTCTTTTGAAATTCCTCGTTGATCCTGAGTTTTTCTCCGAATAACTGATATGTCCGCTTATTGAGTATATTTGAAACCAGAAAGAACAGTGTAACTATGGCAGTCCTGGGGAGATAATAGAAAATAAAGACCTTTATATATCGGTTATTCCCCTTTTTAAGAAGCTCATCCAGCATTTCCTTTCGTTCCTCAAAGGTTTCCACGGTAACGATCCTGTCACCGTCAATGACTCCCCCGCCGAGAAGATTCTGATCAAATTCACCGAAAAACATCCCCAGATACATACAGATCAGCATGGAAATGATCGTAACTATATATACAACCTTGCCTATTTTGGGATTGTAATAATGATTCGCAAACAAAATCGCAAAGGGCCAGAGTAAAACCGCATGCTTCGGAATGGTAATATTGATCGCAGCAACAACAGCTAAAAGAGAAAACAGAATAAAATATTTAAACCCGGGCTTTCGGATCATCTCTGTTTTCACAAAAAACAGGGGGATCAGTAAAACGATAGATGCTACCGGAAAAAGTACACAAACCACCGGAAAGAAATGCTTTGGGATTGTAAATATCCCAAAAAGATATGCCGCCCAAAGCAAAAGCGACAAAACAGCCGCAGCCAGATTTACAAAGCAAAGCTGCCTGTTGGCATCCGCCTCATTATCATAATAAAATTCCGCCTGCGATTCCTTTTCCATTTGTCCCTGTTCCCCTGTTCTATAAATTGTTTCATTCTTTTTCAATCAGCATTTCAATCCGAAAAGGATTATTTCTGTTAGTATGAGTGACCGGGCAAGCCATAGTCTCCTATCCTACTGAATACCATATAAATTTTTTAACGTATCATATTCTGCTATGGAGTCGACAAGTTTGGTTTTTACATCCGCCTCTGCAAAAAGTCCATCCCCATTTCTCTCTATGCCGGACAAAGGAACGGGATAGATCGCAGGAGGTTCATCAAGTCCTAAAAGGGTCATGTCACGAAGCTGCTCTGTTGTCTGATAAACCAGATCCACGGACATGTACTTTTCTCCATTACTGTCACTGTACTCTGCAAATACCAGCTTACAGCCTATGGGAGTCTTTTTTTCTATTGCCTCCGGCAGCTCATATTCCTCTGTTCCCAGTGCCGCCAGCACACTTCCCAGATTGGAATCGTGACCGCATAAAAAAGTGAATTTCCGGTCGTCATTATCCAGCTCACTTTCGATCTCCTCAAGGAGAGGATGAGCCACATTTGCCGCCACAAGTGGTGCCGTAAAAAGCACATCACCGTAAACATCCTTTATCTCAGCGATATCCTCCCACTGCTGCTCACCCAGATCATTACCAAAGGATGCCTTTTTCTCATCCGACTCTTCGTAATACTGTAGAACCATGGCATCACTTACTGAGCAGGCGGTCTTTAACGAGCCGCTCATTCCCGGCTCCGCTCCCTCTTCAAGGGTGAGGGTGGTATCATCCACTGACAGCTTTTCCACAGAGCCATCCTCCACGGCTTTGGAGTCCTCCATATCAATCACATCACCAAGGAGCTTGTAATTGTCGTACAGGCTTTCTATATCATCCGAGTACATCTTCATAATCTCGGCTTCCGCATCCTCGCTGTACTTATCCGAATCAAAGGTAAGCTGCGGAGTGAATACCGGATCCATCTCATCAAACTCGGCATGATATTCCACACCATTATCATCCGTGGGCAAAAGTCCTGTCGAGAAATACTTTGCGGTGGCTATGGTCCTCTGCTTGGAATTGGCATAGATCCTGACCTCATCCTCCGTGGGATGATAGTTTTCAGGAAAAAGCCCCTCTGCCTCAAGCCACTTTCTGAAATACTGCCCCATATTGACCTCTAAGGTGCCGCCCCGCACCGACAGCTCACTGGGAGCGGATGTCCACTCAAACCATTCGTGGTGTGTGATGGTACCCAAAAGAGAATCTCCTCCGCTAAGGGGTGAGCGGATATTGTGTCGGCTCAAAACCACCACCTGCTCTAATGTATATCCCTCATGGGAAAGTGTTGCCACTTTTTCATCCTGATTTTTTTCACTTCCCGCATTTG
>CAMOZG010000144.1 GCA_946630825.1 uncultured Lachnospiraceae bacterium | reverse complement strand
AGAAGCGCAGCGGATTCGAGCTGGGTTCTGAATAGTAAAAAATGTGAATAGATTTAAAATAGTAAAAGGAGACAGGTATGAGAGACATTCCCAAGGAGTATGTTCAGATCGGAAAAACCGGACTGGGTGATATACATTCGGTAGGGTATATATTAAAGCATCAAAAAAGTGGAGCCAAGATCTGCATTATAGAAAATGACGACGAGAACAAGGTTTTTTACATAGGCTTTCGCACTCCCCCTCACGACAGCACGGGGGTGGCTCATATTACGGAGCATTCGGTTTTATGCGGTTCAAAAAAATATCCGGTAAAGGATCCCTTTGTGGAACTGGTAAAGGGTTCTTTGAACACTTTTTTGAATGCCATGACCTATCCTGACAAGACCGTATATCCCGTGGCAAGCACCAACGATACGGATTTTAAAAACCTCATGGATGTGTACATGGATGCAGTGCTTCATCCCAATATCTACACCCACAAGGAGATATTTTCCCAGGAGGGGTGGCACTATGAGATGGAGTCGGAGGATGCGCCTCTTACCATCAATGGTGTGGTTTATAACGAGATGAGGGGAGCTTTTTCCAATCCTGATGACGTGCTCTCCCGGGAGATCTTAAATTCTCTCTACCCCGACACGGTCTATGCAGTGGAGTCCGGGGGAGATCCCCAAAATATCCCGGATCTGACCTATGAGGATTTTTTGGATTTTCACAGTAAATACTATCATCCCTCCAATTCCTATATATATCTCTATGGGGATATGGATTATACCGAGAGACTGGAGTATCTGGACAGGGAGTATCTGTCCCACTTTGACAGGATAGAGGTGGATTCCGGCATTGGGCTGCAGGAGCCTTTTTCCGAGACCAAGTATATGACAAAGACCTATTCCATTGGCTCTGATGAGGATAAGGAAAACAAGACCTTTTTATCCTACAATATATCCATCGCAAACAACCTGGATCCCACCCTGTATCAGGCCATGGATATTTTGGAGTATGCCATGCTCACATCCCCGGGAGCTCCTTTGGAAAAGGCGCTTTTGGATGCGGGTATAGGAAAAGATATCTTGGGTGGTTATGATTCGGGTATATACCAGCCCTATTTTTCAGTCATAGCCAAGGGTGCCAATGAAGAGGACCGGGACCGGTTCGTTTCCATCATCAGGGATACCCTAAGTGATATGGCAGAAAAGGGCATAGACAAAAAAGCCTTGGAGGCAGCAATAAATGCGTCTCTCTTTAAGTACAAGGAGGCGGATTTCGGAAGCTATCCAAAGGGGCTTATGTATGGACTTCAGCTTTTGGACAGCTGGCTTTATGATGACAACCAGCCTTTTATGCACTTAAGGGGCATTGAGGTCTTGGAGGATCTGAAGAAAAAGTTAGACGAGGGCTTTTTTGAGGATCTTATCGCAAAATACTTTTTGGGAAATCATCATGCCACTGTGCTGACCCTGTCTCCCGTGCCCGGACAGACCACTGCGGCTGATGAAGAGCTTGCGGCACGATTAAGTGAGTACAAAGCCACTCTTACAAAGGAAGAGATAGAGCATATCGTGGAATACACCTCCCACTTAAAGGAGTATCAGGACACGCCCTCCACTCCGGAGGAGCTTGCTACCATACCTCTTTTAAAGAGGAGTGATCTAAAGAGGGCTGCCAGGGGGCTTAAGTGCAATGAGTACATTTACCATGATGTAAGGCTTTTGCACCATGACATCCGCACCAATGGCATAAATTATCTGATAATGGCATTTGATGCATCCCGGACGGCGGGGGAGGATCTAAGCAGCCTGTCATTTCTGATACAGATGATGGGTATGCTTAATACAGCGGACTACAGCTATAATGAACTTGCCAACGAGATCAATCTTCAGACAGGTGGAATATCCGTATCCCTAAAGGTGTACCCGGGGATCACGGGAGGTCATAAGTTTGTGTGCGAGGTCCGTATGCGCTACCTCTATGAGAATGCTGCAGAGGCAACGGATCTGATGAAGCAGATGGTATTTTTATCGGATATCAAGGATAAAAAGCGGGTGCAGGAGCTTTTGGGAATGGAAAAGCTTCGCGTACAAAACCGCATCACCCAGGCTGGTCATGTGGCGGCACCTCTCAGGGCTGGATCGTATTTTTCCGAGACAGCGGCTATTATGGATGCCATATCAGGAGTGGATTATTACAGATATCTCTGCGGATTTGAAGAAAACTTTGACGAGGTATATGAGGAGTTTGTAAAAAATTCCGGGGAGCTTTTGTGTACCGTGTTTTCAAAAGAGGGCATGGTGGTTTCCACCACGGGAGATGCCCAGGCGCTGGCGCTTGCAAAGCTTACCATACCCTCAGTGATCACCGCTGTGGAAAAGCTTCATGAGGACTATGACGCTTTGCCTGAAAAAGAGGTAAGCCACCTCATCTGTGAAAAGAAAAACGAGGGCTTTAAGACTCCCTCCCAGGTAAACTACGTGGGGCGCTCAGGAGACTTTACCAAGGCGGGATTTGAATACACGGGAGCCATGAAGATACTTAGGACCATTTTGTCCTATGATTATTTCTGGATCAATATCCGAGTAAAGGGCGGTGCTTATGGATGCATGTCCAGCTTTTCCAGGACCGGTGAGGTCACCTTTGCCTCCTATCGTGATCCGGGGCTTTCATCCACCAATGATATTTTTGAGCATACTGATGATTACATCAAGGAGTTTGATGCGGATGAGCATGATATGACAAAGTACATAATCGGAACCATAAGCTCCATGGACACGCCCCTTACACCGGCACAGGAGGGATCCAGATCCTATGTGGCTTACATGACCGGCATGACCTATGACAGGCTGCAGCAGGAGAGGGATGAGGTAATTGATGCCACTCCCGAGGATATAAGGCAGCTTGCTGCGCCGGTGAGGGCTGTTTTGGATCAGGGCTATATCTGTGCTGTGGGCAGCGAAGCCTCCATGGATGCGGATTCCGAAATATTCATGAAAGTGGAGTCACTGTAGTGGAACAGACCGGGGAATTTAGGCTGGCGGTAGACCTTGGAAGCACCACCATTGGCTATGGCGTGATCTCCGGGGATGACGATTCTGTGGTAAAAACCGGGATAATTGAAAATCCGGGAGTCAGCTACGGCAAAAATATCATGAGCCGTATGGGAGCCTACGTCGCAGGGGCAAAGGATATCATCACAACAAAGATGAGAGCTTCCATATGTGACCTGGGAGTCAAAAATCAAGTGTCGGGTGATATAGTGGTATCGGCAAATACCACCATGAACCACATGCTTTTGGGATATGACTGTGAGGGCTTGATGGAGGCACCATATAGACCTGTTACCTTAGAGGGAAAAAGGGATGAGTCATTTCGTACCTTTCCGGGGTTTTCCGCTTTTGTGGGTGGAGATATAGTATCGGGAGTCCGGTACTTAAGCTTGGATAAAAAAGAGGAGATAAGTCTCCTTATAGACTTAGGCACTAATGGGGAGATGGTTTTGGGAAACCGTCACGGTTTTGTTGTAAGCTCCGTGGCTGCGGGACCTGCCTTTGAAGAGTGGGGTGCTTCCCATGGCATGTACGGATCAGGGGTCATAGACATTTGCTGCCGTCTCCTTAAGACCGGCATTATAGATAAAAACGGCACCTTTTTGGATGATGGCTTTTTGCAGAATGGATTTCCCATTTCAGGTATCAGGGACAGGGAGGTTTTTCTGACCCAGGATGATATACGTGATATCCAGCTTGCAAAGGCTGCTGTCCGTGCAGGGGTGGAGCTTTTACTAAAGCTCTATGGCATATCCTATGAGGATGTGGCGCATATTTATCTTGCGGGTGGCATGGGAGAACACCTTAAGGTGGAATCAGCCGTGGCATTGGGGATGCTGCCTCCTCATCCGCACATTACCTATGCCGGAAACACATCCCTTTTAGGAGCCATTGAAGAGGTCATTTATCCTGATACTGACAGATTAAGAAAGATCACAGAGCTTGGTCGGGCGGTGCTTTTGTCAGAGGATGAGAGGTTTAACGATATTTTTGTGGAAAATATGTCTTTTTAGGGTTAAGATAATAGGAATATGATCCGATAAATGATATGAGATAGTTTCGGAGTTCTGAAGAACAACTCCTGTGCCGCTTGAGATCTGCGGCGCAGATACAGATCACATGGAGGTGATGCTATGAGTAGTATATGGGATTCAAATTCTATAGGTATTCTTATGGGCACTAATAACGGACTGGCCGGTATGGTTGGGGATTATAATGCCATCAAAAGCGGAAGCTACGGAAAGCTTCTAAAGGCTTACTACAGTCAGAACGATTCGGATTCAAAGACCCAGTCTACGGCAAGCAGCCGAAGCAATTCGGTGGAAAATATCATAGCTGAGCGAAAGAATCCTACCAAGTCCAAGGAAACTAAAGCAGCCGATACTGCTACCACTTCAAGTTCTGGCGATCTTAAGGGCAGTATAGATGCCATTATCTCTGATGATACCTATGCCACCACCACTTCAAGTGATGGCAGTACATCATACAATGTGGATGGTATCAGGTCAGCCGCAGAGGACTTTATTAAAAATTACAATTCCACCATATCTGCAGCTAAGGGCAGCTCCATTTCAGGTGTGACATCCAATCTGTCAGCACTGATGACAAAGACTGCCAATAACAGCGGTTCACTTTCTTCCATTGGGATCACAGTCGGATCTGATGGAAAACTTTCCATGGACAAGACCGCTTTTAACAGCTCAGACATGAGCAGGGTACAGGATGTGCTTACAAAATATGGTTCTTCCATTTCACAGAATGCAAGCCTCCTTAATTTTTACAGCGCTTCAGGAAGCACTGCTACCAGCAGCTATTCAGCTACCGGAGCATATTCCTCCAGCAGTCTCATCAGTAATATGTTTTCGGGAAGTATATAGGATAA
>CAMOZG010000143.1 GCA_946630825.1 uncultured Lachnospiraceae bacterium | reverse complement strand
ATGAATTGATTTCCTAAAAAAGTACTTGACAGGAGGTCACTTCATAACAGGTAATTATGCAGATCAATTCTTTGGCGGAGCTTTTAAGCACAAACCCCTATCCGGGACGAGGCATTGTGATCGGCAGATCGAAGGATGGGAAAAAAGCAGTATGTGCCTATTTCATCATGGGCAGGAGTGAAAACAGCAGAAACCGTATTTTTGTGGAAGAGGGCGAGGGCATCAGGACAGAGGCATTTGATCCCGGAAAGCTTTCTGACCCCAGCCTTATAATCTACGCTCCGGTGAGAGTCAGGGGCAATGACACCATAGTTACAAACGGGGATCAGACAGATACCGTTTATGAGCTTATGGATAAGGGTCAGAGATTTGACGAGGCTTTGGAGACCAGATGCTTTGAACCTGATGGTCCTAATTTTACACCCAGGATATCAGGGATCATGCATGTGGAGGAGGGCAGATATGAATACCGCATGTCTATTTTAAAAAGCGACGAGGGTCGTGAGGATGGAAATATCAGAAACCTCTATTACTATGACGCTCCCCATTCCGGCGAGGGCAGATTCATCCATACCTACATGGGGGATGGGAATCCGCTGCCCAGCTTTACCGGTGAGCCGGAGAGAGTCGATATAGACGGGGATATAGATTCCTTTACAGACCTTGTGTGGAATAATCTGAATGAGGACAACAAGGTGTCACTTTTTGTAAGGTTTATTGATATAGCCACCGGGGAATATGAGACCCGGATAGTGAATAAGAACAAGTAAGGAGATGTTATGAAAGAATTAGAATTAAAGTATGGATGCAACCCCAATCAGAAGCCCTCAAGGATCTATATGGAGGAGGGAGAACTTCCTATAAAGGTGCTTAATGGCAAGCCCGGATATATTAATTTTTTAGATGCCTTTAACGGCTGGCAGCTGGTGAGGGAGCTGGATCGTGCCACTGGGCTGGCGGCAGCCACTTCCTTTAAGCATGTTTCCCCGGCAGGAGCTGCAGTTGGACAGCCTCTTTCGGAGGTGGAGAAAAAGATATACTGGGTGGATGACATGGATATTGAGTTTTCTCCCATAGCCAATGCCTATGCCAGAGCCAGGGGGGCTGACAGGATGTCTTCCTTCGGGGATTTTATTTCATTGTCCAGGACCTGTGATGTGGCTACTGCAAAGATCATAGCAAGAGAGGTGTCTGACGGAGTGATAGCTCCGGGATATGAGCCTGAGGCTTTGGAAATCCTTAAGGGCAAAAAGAAGGGCGGCTATGCAGTTATTGAGATCGATCCCGACTATGAGCCAAAGGAGATAGAGAGAAAAGAGGTTTTCGGCATTACCTTTGAACAGGGCAGAAATGAACTGGTGATAGATGATGATTTCTTTTCAAATATAGTTACAAAGAATAAGGAACTGACAGATCAGGCAAAGATAGATCTGGCAATATCCATGATCACGCTAAAATACACCCAGTCAAATTCCGTATGCTATGTAAAGGACGGACAGGCTATTGGAATAGGAGCGGGACAGCAGAGCCGTATTCACTGCACCAGACTGGCGGGACAAAAGGCGGATAACTGGTGGCTCAGACAGTCAAAGCAGGTGCTTTCCCTGCCCTTTAAAGATGATATCCGCCGTGCAGATCGGGATAACGCCATAGATCTGTATATTGGCGAAGAATACATGGATGTATTAAAGGACGGAGCCTGGGAGAATATCTTTACAGAAAAGCCGGCGGTATTTACAGCCGAAGAAAAGAGGGCATGGCTTGATCAGATGAGCGGGGTTACACTGGGATCAGATGCTTTCTTCCCCTTTGGTGACAATATAGAAAGAGCTCATAAGAGCGGAGTAAAGTATGTGGCTGAACCGGGTGGATCCATAAGAGATGATAATGTGATCGCTACTGCAGATAAGTACGATATGGTAATGGCATTTACAGGACTTCGCCTGTTCCACCACTAAAAAAAGCTCCAATCCGGACTTGAACCGGAGACCCCTTCATTACGAGTGAAGTGCTCTACCAACTGAGCTATTGGAGCATACTGTAGTATTTTACTCTTTTGGTGATTTAAAGTCAATAGGAAGGAAGGTTATAACATGAGGATAATGGGCGTGGTGGCTGAATACAACCCTTTTCACAATGGCCATGTGTACCAGATAGAGCATGCAAAAAACGACCTTTTGGCTGATGGGGTCATAGTGGTGATGAGCGGCGATTTCGTACAGCGGGGAGAGCCTGCTATCATAGACAAATATGCCAGGGCAAAGCTGGCTTGTGACAATGGCGCCGACATAGTAATCGAGATGCCTGTCACGGCATCCACCGCCTCGGCTGAGATCTTTGCCGAGACCGGGGTAAGCCTGCTTCTTGCCACCGGAGTGATTTCGGATCTGATGTTTGGATGCGAGGATGAGGATCCGGAAATGTTTGTGAAGGTGGCTCGTTATTTCTTGGATGAGCCCCATGGTTTTAAAAACAGTCTTAATAAATATCTTAAGTCGGGAGTTCCCTTTGCCAAGGCAAGAGCGGATGCCATAGTGGAAAACTGGGATGAGCCGGATGAGAGGGAGAAGCTGGCTCGATTTTTGGAGGCGCCCAATAATATCCTTGGCATAGCCTATACCAGGGCGCTTTTAGCCAGGAATAATTCCATTGGTCTGCATCCCATTCACCGTCACGGGGTATCCCATGACGACACCACCTTTTCCGCAAATTTTGCTTCTGCATCCCTGCTTCGGCGGATGCTTTTTCAGGACACTTCCCAGGATACCATACGTTCCTTTTTCGCTGACAGGGACAAGAGCCACCGGGTAAATGGGGACAGCATAGCCATGTTTATCCCGGAAAATGAGGTGCCGGTGATAAACACCTACTGTGGGAAGAATATGCTGGTATCTCCTGATGATGTATCCCTGCTTTTGCATCAGGCTCTTTTGTATCATAGCAGCCTGTCTGATTATATGGACTGCAACGAGGATATGTCACGGCGCATTATTAATGAAAGAAATGCTTTTGTAAGCTTTACCCAGTTTGCGGATCATTTGAAGGCAAAGAATATGAATCACTCCAGGATCCGCAGGATACTGACCCATCTTATCTTAAGGATACATCACAACGAACTTTCTCTTTTGAAGGCAGAAAGCTTTGCGCCATATATCCGTATTCTGGCATTTTCAAGCGGAGGGCGGGCGCTTTTGACTGAGATCAGAGACCGGGCTTCCGTGCCGATCATAGTATCCCCTCAGGAGATGGAAAAGGATCCCAGATCCACCAGGGAAAAGGAGATCCTTATGTCCAAGGACATTTATGCGGCGGATCTGTACCGCGCCATACTAACTGCCCGTTTAGGTCAGGCATTCCCGACGGAGTATACCAGGAGGTTTTCGTAAGCATTTAACTCACCATCTCCTTCAGTATGACAGTAACAGGGAATACTACCTGGTCGGTTTTGGGTGTTTTTCCTTTGGAAATATAGTCGCACAGGATCTCCATTGCTTTTTGTCCCTGTTCATTTGGATTCTGTACCAGGGCAGCGGTAATGATACCTTTTTTCAGGTACTCCTTGGTGCGCTCGGTGACATCAAAAGCTACCACGGAGATATTTTTGGGAACAGTCATCTGGTCGAGGGCCTTGCAGGCGCCAACCACTCCGCCGGCAGTAAAATACATGGCTGTAAGTGTAGGATAAGTCAAAAGCAGCCGGTTAGTCAGATCATAGGCTGTGTAATCGTCATTTTTACATTCTATTATATCTTCGATCACAAGCTTGGGAGCATTCTCCTTGAGATAATCCTTAAAGCCCGAGATCCTCTTTTCGTGAGCGATAAAATCCCTTGAGCCTGTAACCACAGCTACTTCGCCCTTGCCGCCGGTGATAAGCTTAAGAAGTTCGCCGGATGCCCTGCCGCACTTGTAGTTGTCACTGCCCACGAAAGCCAGACGGCGGGATCTGGGCAGGTCGGTATTAAGTGTAACAATGGGGATATTTTTGTCGTAGTAAGGCACCATATTCTCAAGCACCTCAGGATTGTCAATGGGTGTAAGGATCAGTCCTGAAAGATTTAGCTTGCACATTTCCTGAAGCTTTTTGCACTGAGCCTCCACAGAAAAAGCGGTCTGCTCATATATGATCTCACAATCAGGAAATGATGCTGCAGCATAATCCCTGATCCCCTGCAGCAGACTCTCATAAAAAGGATTATCTTTATTTGAAAATAGTACGCCTATTTTTGTGTTTTTTTTGTTTTCTGCCATTATATCCTCCAATGTTTCGTTAAAACCACACCATCAGTATATCATAGAAAGGGTGATTTAAAAAGTGAAAAAATGATTTGGCTTATATGCAATTATAGGCTATAATAGGTAAGATTGTAATTTTGAGGTGTATTATGCGAATTTTTAACGAAGAATACAGGAAATCCATATTGCCCAGGCTTTTTAGAATGATAGGTGTAGCAGCTTTGGATGTGGCTGCCATGGTGGCTTGCGCCTTTGCAGCTTTATGGGTAAGATTTGATTTTTCAGCTTTTTCAACCATTGCTGCGGGATATGTGGATGAGATGTTTTCATACCTCCCGATATACATAGCCACCTTTATTGTGGTTTACTATATTTTTCGGCTGTATCACAGTATCTGGCGCTATGCCGGTGTGATGGAGGTGGTCAGGGCAGTAGGGTGCTACATCACACTTATTCCGGTCATCTATATAGAGACCAGGATCCTGTCCGTTGTCTTACCCAGAAGCTTTTTCTTTCTAACCTTTATCATGGACTTTGTCTGCTGCGTGGGCATCAGGCTTTCCTACAGGTTTTTAAGGCTTTATATGTCCAGATTCGGAGGTCATTCAGACAGCAGTGGACGGATCATGGTGATCGGCGGAGGCGCTGCAGGCAGAAATATCATTAAGGAGATTCAGATTTCAGATGAGATAGACGGCAGCATCCGGTGCGTAATAGACGACAATGCAGCCAAATGGCGCCGTTCACTGGAGGGCGTGCCGGTGGTTGGAGGCAGATATGACATCCCCGAAATGGTGCAGAAGTATGGTATTAACCAGATCAT
>CAMOZG010000142.1 GCA_946630825.1 uncultured Lachnospiraceae bacterium | reverse complement strand
GTGGTCATGAGTATGCAAAGAAAAAAATACGGCAGCTACTGGGGAAAGACCTCTACTTATGAGGCGATTGCCGAGCGTATCAGGATGAATTTTTCCGGTACTAAGGATGCAGTTATCAGAATGATTGCCGGTGAAGATGTAGATGTAAGCGTGGGCAGATATATGAATACCATGACAGACTTTACATCAAAGAATGATCTGTTTGAGTATCTTATGTATATTGGATACCTGGCATATAATGAAGATGAGAGAACCTGCCGCATACCAAACCGTGAGGTGAGGCAGGAGTGGTTTTTTGCAGTAGAGACAGAGCCGGAATATGAGACCACCAACCGGATCATTGAGTCCTCAAAGGCACTTTTAAGATCCACCATATCAGGTGACGCTGAAGCGGTGGCGGAAGCACTTGACGAAAGCCACATCCATGTGGCCACCAATCGCAGCTATAACAATGAGGACGTGCTACAGAGCGCTATATATCTGGCATATATTTACGCGTTAAATACCTACACCTGTGTCCGTGAGATGACAGCCGGACGGGGCTTTTCCGATGTGACATACATCCCCATCCATCCGGCACCGGAGCGTCCCGCCATGATAATTGAGCTAAAAAAAGACAGCTCCCCGGAAAGCGCCATAGACCAGATAAAGGATAAAAAATATTTCGACAGCTTAGAGCATTATCAGGGGAACCTCATTTTTGTGGGAATAAGCTATGACGAAAGATCGAAGACACACTCATGCGTGATTGAGAGGTTTGAAAAATACAGTGGAAAATAATATCTGATATTTATGTGTTAAGTAAAGTGGACTGCGCGATATTGCGCAGTCTCTTTTGTTATACTCCAATCGTGCTAAGCTAATATGTCACACGAAAGGAGAAGCTTATGAATAAATCCGATATCATCAAAAAATACATTTTAAGCGAAAATGATCTGCATACTGCTGAGGCTGCAAAAAAGAAAAAGGCGGAAAAAAAGGATGTCTCCTATAATGTAGTAGTGGAGAGCGGCTGCGATTTCATAGTTGAAAAAAAGGAAAAGAACAAGGGGAGCGAACGACTGGTCATCCTCATCAGCAAAAAGCAGTATTACATCATAAAAGGATCGAGTCAGAGATACAAGGTAAATATCACCAATCTGTATGGTTTTTTAAAGGAGCTGCCAAAGGAAGGACTGAAGCTTTCGGAGGTGACCTGGCTGCCGGGGCTGTATCCCGCGAAGACTGCTTTTTGCGAAGAGCTTTTGGCAGTACTTAGAAATGATGAGCTCACCGACTTCATAAAAAAAGAGCTGTGTTTTGTGCCGGAAGGGGAAATCCAGACGCATTACGGCTACCTGCCTATAGAGGATGACAGAATGTATCCCGAAAACCACTATCTGTTCTGTCAAAGGAGCTTTGGCTTTCAGGCTAATACCTTCGCGCAATTTACTCCGACACAGAGGGTGTCCCCCTTTTTTGATATAGATTCATATGGAATGGGTCCTATGCAAAACGCCAGTTTTAATGCTAATCCCTTAGGACCGATGCTAGGTGAACTGGGCAACAATCATTTTTTGTTTAAGCCCCCGGGAGTAGCTCTGCCTGACAAGCCAAAGAGGATCACCTCATTTGATTCCTATGATGATCGTGACTTTGAGGAATACTGGGAGAATAGGGGGGATGAGACGGATTACTATTATAAAAGTAAAGGCTGGAAAAGGTTTTTGTACCTTTGCATGAAGCTCTATGAGGCAAGTCCCGGACTGTATACGGATATGATAAAAAGTGCCAAAAAGCGCCATAATTGTGGGATAAGAGAGCTTTTTGAAAAATACTTTTTTGCCGGCAACACTGCAGAATGTCGTATCATCAACAGCTTTCATGCATTTATACTCATCAGAAATGCTTTCGGACCGGAGTGGTCCGTAAATGCCATGGAGCAGTACATCGATAGTGGTATGGAGGCTCTGATCCCCTATGATTTTTTGCTTCGCATACTATATGGGGCAAAAAAATACATAGGTTTTGGAGATGAGGACAGTTATAAAGACCTTAAGGTGGCATGGAATTATACCCCCCAGAAATTTATCGGTTATCTGACAGGGGGCTGCAAAAAGCAGGGATTTTCCGATGATATAGAGGGCTTTATTGCCAGATGGGACAACGCGCTCGTATACCAGAAGATCCTGTATGAAAGGGTCAGGGAAAAATACCCGGATAATCTGGCTTCATATGAGCGAAAGCTTTCTTATCTCATAAGAAAGCAACAGAGCAACATATACGAAAAATTATGGAAGGATAAGGTAGAGGAAAATATAAGGTATGAGTACGAGGGAGAAAAATACAGAATCATAAGTGCCAGATCGGCTAATGATCTGATAGAAGAGTCTTCCAGACAACATAACTGCGTGGATGGTTATGAGGGCAATGTGTTAAGTGGAAAATGTATGATTTTTTTTATGAGATACCGGGATCCCAAAAAGGAGAACAAGTCGGTGCTTACCATAGAGCTTTTATCAGGCGGTGTAATAGGACAGGTAAAAGCCTCCTGCAACAGGGCACCAAAGATGCGGGAGCTGGAATTTGTAAGGGAGTGGGCAAATGAAAAAGAGCTTCAATTTGATGTAAACGAGGTGGTGGATATGGAGTGGTAGAGCCCTGTGACTCTGGAAATAGATGAAATCGGGGAAAATGTATAATTTGCAAACCCTTTGTTTTCAGTTTATAATTAAGTGAACTGAAAACAGAGGGTTTGTTTTGGCTTTGGAGGTTTGAAAAATAAACGCAATTAAAAGTCAAAATATAAGGAGAAGCACATGAGCAAAGCATTTTTAGACGAGGACTTCCTGCTCCACACAAAGACGGCAAAAGCGCTTTACGAGGAGCATGCAAAGGACATGCCCATCATAGATTTTCACAACCATCTGGATCCCAAGGAAATAAGTGATGACAAGAGATTTTCCAATATCACCGACCTGTGGCTGGGAGGAGATCACTATAAGTGGAGAGCCATGAGGGGAAACGGCGTGCCGGAGGCACTTGTAACCGGCGACTGGTCAGACCCTTACGAGAGATTTTTGGCATGGGCAGGCACCCTGCCGGAGCTTTTCGGAAATCCCCTTTATCATTGGAGTGCCCTTGAACTTAAGAGGTATTTTGACATAGATACTCCCCTTAATGAGGACACTGCACCGGCGATCTATGAGGCATGCAATGATAGGCTTGCCTCCCCGGATTTTTCCGTGAGAAATCTCATAGCAAAAATGAATGTAAAGGAGCTTTGCACCACAGATGACCCGGCGGATGACCTGCGGTTTCACAGGCATATCAGGGAAAGTGAGACCCGGTTTAAGGTGAGACCTACCTTCAGACCGGACCGTGCAATGAACCTGTTAAAGGAGGACTACAGGTACTATATTGACGAGCTTTCTCTGGCGGCGGAGCTTCGGATAAATAACTACAGCGACCTCATAAAAGCCCTTTCCATCCGGTTGGACTTCTTCTGTGAAAACGGCTGCCGTATTACGGATCACAGCTTGGAGGGCGGCATATACCGTGAAGCCTCAGAGCTTGAGGTGGCAAGGATATTTGAGCACAGGCTAAATGACGGCGCCCTGACGGTGGAGCAGGAGCTGAAATTCAAGAGCAGGCTTTTAATAGACCTGGCAAAGGAGTACAGGAAGCGGGATCTGGTGATGCAGCTTCACATAGGAGCCATGAGAAACAACAATCCCCGGATGTATGAAAAGCTGGGACCGGACTCGGGCTTTGATTCCCAGGACGATATGAATTATGCCGGGGAGCTTTCCGCCCTTCTTGGAATTATGGATGAAAGCTACGCCCTGCCAAAGACCATTCTTTACTGCTTAAATCCCAAGGACTATGAGATGCTTGGCTCCCTTATGGGCAATTTCCAGGACGGCAGTATGCCGGGGAAGCTGCAGCTTGGTCCCGCCTGGTGGTTTAACGATCACAAGAGAGGCATGATCCGCCAGATGGAGACCCTCTGCGACTATGGGGTTTTTTCCAGATTTGTGGGTATGCTTACGGATTCCAGAAGCTTTTTATCCTTCCCCAGACATGAGTATTTCCGCAGGATCCTCTGCGATTTCGTGGGGGATGCAGTGGAAAGAGGCGAGTACCCGGCTGATATGAAGTTTTTGGGACAGATGATAGAAAATATCTGCGCGAATAATGCACTTAAGTATTTAAACATAAAGGAGTGAAAAAAATGAAGGATTATTCTTTGGAGCTTGAAAACAAGGTAATAGTGATCACAGGAGCGGGGGGAGTGCTCTGCGGAGAGTTTGCCTCCCTTTTAGCCGGATATAAGGCAAAGGTGGCTCTTTTGGATCTGAATGAAGAGGCTGCAAAAGCCAAGGCAGAGGAGATAGTAAAAGCCGGCGGCACGGCAAAGGGCTACAGCTGCAATGTGCTTGAAAAGGAAAGCTTAAAGCGCGCCCATGATGCTATTAAGCAGGACTTTGGTACCTGTGACATCCTCTTAAACGGAGCAGGTGGAAATAACCCCAGGGCAACCACTACAAATGAGTATTTCACCGCCGGTGATGACACCAAAGAAGATCTCATATCGTTTTTTGACCTGGATCAAAAAGGAGTGGAATTTGTATTCAATCTGAATTTTATCGGCACCCTTTTGCCCACCCAGGAATTTGCCATTGACATGATAGGAAAAGATGGCTGCTCCATTATAAATATCTCATCCATGAATGCCTATACCCCCCTAACAAAGATACCGGCATACAGCGGTGCAAAGGCAGCCATATCCAATTTTACCCAGTGGCTGGCAGTGCATTTTTCCAAGGAAAACATCCGGGTCAATGCCATAGCTCCCGGGTTTTTCTCCACAAAGCAAAATGCCGCTCTTTTATTCAATGAGGACGGCACCCCCACCCCCCGTACAGAAAAGATATTGGCAGCCACTCCCATGGGGCGCTTCGGAGAGCCGGAGGAGTTAAACGGCACACTTTTATACCTTTTGAATGAAAAAATGTCCGGCTTCGTGACGGGAGTTGTGATCCCCATTGACGGCGGATTTTCCGCGTATTCGGGAGTGTGATCTGTTGCAGTTTTGTTGCAAAACCGGG
>CAMOZG010000141.1 GCA_946630825.1 uncultured Lachnospiraceae bacterium | reverse complement strand
GGGGGATTGATATGGGATACATTGAACTCATAAGAAAAAAGAATCAGGCATTCATCATTTCTATGTTTATATGTATAGCTTTAAGATCGGTGGCAAATGCTTTTTTTGTTCCGCCGGTTACAATGGTCGGAATGGTGATAGGCGCATTTGTGCTGACAGGCATACTTTATTTTTTGTCCAAAAAGATATCGCCTGTACCCATGATGTACATGATGGTGGTAATGATGACGGTGCTGTCCTGTCTGCTTATGAATATGTGGCCCTGCACCACAAACTTCCTTATGTTCTTTTTGGCAATATTTTTGGTGGTGCTTTATGAGAGTATAGGACCTATCATACTGCAGTGCACACTTTCGGCAATATGTATGATATATTTTTACTTCCATGTGGGAGCCCAGAAGCTGGCTGAGTCCTGGGGTCTGGATGCTCTGGTTATTAGCATTACCTATATAATCAGTGCCGCTATCATCTATGTGTCACTTTGCAGGATGTCCAAACAGCAGATCGAATATATTCAGGAAAAGGGACAGGAAAGTGAACGTCAGAGAAAGGTGGCGGAAAAGCTGGTGGGTGATATTTCCCAGTCAGTAAATGTATTAGGGAATACCAGCAAAAAGATAGACGAATCCATCAACATGTCCAACCAGATCTCTTCCCAGATAGCCGAGGCAACGGAGGATGTGACAAGGAGCGCCGCCAATGAGGTTTCAGAGGTGGATGAGATCCGTGCCATGGTTGCAAACAGTGTGGGACAGATCCGCACAGTTACAGAGACCAGTATGGAAATGGCAAAGGCATCCGGTGAGAACAGCCAGAAGGTGGCTGAGGGCGGTCACAGAGTAGCGGAGCTTACCAGACAGATGGAGGATCTGAAGCTTCGTATGGATGGTGTGGGCACGGCTGTAGGAGAGCTTGGGGATGCAACCAATGAGATCGTGGAGATATTGCAGACCCTTGATGAGATCACGTCCCAGACCAACCTGCTGTCACTGAATGCTTCCATAGAGGCAGCCAGAGCCGGTGAACACGGCAAGGGCTTTGCGGTAGTGGCTTCCGAGATCAGAAATCTGTCGGATGATTCGGCAAAGTTTACCACAGAGATCCACAATATTTTGGACGGTATCAATTCCCAGACCGATAAGGTGAGAAAAGAGATCGAGGTGGGTCAGAAGTCAGTGGATGAGTGTACCGCCGAGGCAGAGGTGGTGGACAATGCCTTTAAGGAGATCGCCGAAAATACCGAGGATCTGAATAACCATGCCAAGGATATAGAGGACAAGGCAAGGGAGTTGGAGGATCTTCTTAACCGTACCCTTTCAGATGCCAATGACATCAGTGCCAATATAGAATCCACCTCCGCAGCCATGGAGGAGATATCCGCCAGCATCCAGAACCTCAACGGCAGTCTGGACATAGTTGTGGAAGGATATAATGATATTAACGGTATTACCGAAAAGCTTATGGAGGAATCCAACAGTTCCGGAGAAAATACTCCCGCAGAAAATGGAGAGGAAGAAAGGCAGATAGAAACAGATGAATGATAACAACAACCAGGGCAATGACAACAACAACGATAACAGACATCGCCAGCCCCTTTTTATGCTGGCGCTGTTTTCTCTGATTGCCCTATTCATAACCACATGGTTTTGGAACAGTGCAGGCACCTCTCAGAAACAGCAGATAAGCTATTCTGAGTTTCTGAGTCTGGTGGAGGAGGATCAGGTGGAAAAGGTGGAGATCACCAGTGACACCATTACCATTACCCTAAAGGAAAATTCCACCTTCAGAAAGAAAGACTCCCAGACGGATAATTTTGCCAACAGCTTTGAGAGACAGACAGGTCAGAGATATACGGTGACCTATTATACCGGCTATCTTAATGACGAACAGCTTTTGCCTCTTTTGAAGCAGCATAACGTGGAGATCAACAGGGGTTCAAGCAGTGCGGCTGCAACCATTTTGTACAATATCTTAAGCATAGTTTTGCCCCTTCTGATAATCTGGGGCGTCTTTGGTCTGGTAATGAGAAACATGGGGGGAGGCAATCCCTTTTCCATGGGTCGCTCCGGGGCAAAGGTATATGTGGAGAGGACCACAGGAGTAAGCTTTGCGGATGTGGCAGGACAGGATGAGGCAAAGGAGTCACTGCAGGAGGTAGTGGACTTTTTGCATAACCCCAAGAAATACACCAGGATAGGTGCAAAGCTGCCAAAGGGTGCGCTTTTGGTGGGACCTCCCGGTACCGGTAAGACCCTTTTGGCAAAGGCAGTAGCCGGTGAGGCGGGAGTGCCCTTCTTTTCACTGGCGGGATCTGATTTTGTAGAGATGTTTGTGGGTGTGGGAGCTTCCAGGGTACGTGACCTTTTTAAGGAGGCAAATAAGCAGGCACCCTGCATCATATTCATAGATGAGATAGATGCTATCGGAAAAAGCCGTGACAGCAGATTCGGCGGCGGCAATGACGAGCGTGAGCAGACCCTAAACCAGCTTCTTGCGGAGATGGATGGCTTTGAAAGCTCCAAGGGACTTATGATCTTGGCGGCTACCAACAGACCGGAGGTTTTGGACAAGGCACTCCTCAGACCGGGAAGATTTGACAGACGGATCATAGTGGATCGTCCTGACATGAAGGGCAGGCTTGAGACCCTTAAGGTACACAGCAAGGATGTGGCTATGGATGAGACCGTGGATCTGGAGGCGCTGGCGCTGGCGTCTGCGGGACTTGTGGGATCTGATCTGGCAAATATTATCAATGAGGCGGCAATTATAGCCGTTAAAAATGGCAGGAAATTTGTAAATCAAAGCGACCTGTTTGAGGCATTTGAGCTTGTGGCTGTAGGTGGTAAGGAGAAAAAAGACCGTGCCATGAGTGAAAAGGAACGCAGACATGTGGCGTACCATGAGGTGGGGCATGCTTTAGTGTCGGCTCTCCAAAAGAATTCCGAGCCGGTGCAAAAGATCACCATAGTACCCCGTACCATGGGGGCGCTGGGATATACCCTCCAGACTCCCGAAGAAGAGAAGTTTTTGGAGACCAAGGATGAGCTTACTGCCAAGATCGTAACCTACATGGGCGGACGTGCCGCAGAGGAGATCGTTTTTGATACCTATACCAGTGGCGCGGCAAACGATATTGAAAATGCCACCTCCATTGCCCGCAATATGGTTACCCGTTTTGGCATGAGTGATAAATTCGGAATGATGGGACTGGCAACGGTGGAGAGCCAGTATCTGGATGGACGGGCTGCGCTGACCTGCGGAGAGGAAACGGCAGCACAGATCGACGGAGAGGTTTTGTCCATGATCACCTCCGCCTATGAAAAGGCAAAGAAGCTGCTTTTGGAAAACAGGGAGGCATTGGATAAAATTTCAGAATACCTTTTTGAAAAGGAGACCATATCCGGCAAAGAGTTTATGAAGCTTTTCAGGGAGATCACCGGTATAAAAGAGGAATCGGAGGAGCCAAAGGAAGAGCCTGCCGCAGAGACCGAGGGAGCAGATATTTTCGCTGAATAAAAAGCCATGGATAATGAGATTTTCGATATAGAAGAGGAATTAAAAAAACTCCCGGATCAGCCGGGAGTTTATATCATGCATGATGAGCGCGATGTCATAATATATGTTGGCAAAGCGCTCTCTTTGACTAAGCGTGTTCACCAGTATTTTCAGGCTTCCCATGATGAGGGGCTTAAGAAAAAGCAGATGGTGTCCCACATAGCCAGGTTTGAATACATTGTTACGGACTCTGAGTTAGAGGCTCTGGTGCTGGAAAATAACCTGATAAAGGAGCACAGACCCAAGTATAATACCATGCTCAGGGACGACAAGACCTACCCTTATATCTGCGTTACATTAAGTGAGGCATATCCAAGGGTTATTTTTTCACGTCATGCAAAAAAGGACAACAACAGATATTTTGGACCCTTTACCAGTGGTGCGGCTGTGAGAGATACCATTGATCTGGTAAATAAGCTTTATCAGCTTCGCACCTGCAACCGTAAGTTCCCCAGGGACTTTGGTAAGGAACGCCCCTGTTTAAACTACCATATGGAGCAGTGCAGGGGAGTGTGCACCGGGGATGTGGACGAAGAAAGCTATGGCAATTCGGTGCGTGAAGCCATGAAGTTTTTGGACGGTGATTACAAGCCGGTGATAAAGGACCTGAAAAAAAAGATGGCTGACTGCGCGGAGAGGATGGAGTTTGAAAGGGCTGCCACATACAGGGATCTGATCGAAAGTGTGATGGACTGTGTGGAGAAGCAAAAGATCACATCCAATGACGGAGAGGATAAGGATATTTTGGCGGCAGCCTGTGAGGGAGAAGATGCCGTGGTGCAGGTATTCTTTATCCGTGGCGGAAAAATGATAGGCAGGGAGCACTTTTTTATCAATGTTCGCATGGATGACGAGCTGCAGGATGTTATAAATGCTTTTATGAAGCAATACTATGCCGGTACACCCTTTGTTCCCAGGGAGATCTTTGTCCAGACCAGGCTTTCTGAAATAGATATGCTGGAAAGCTGGCTTACAAAAAAGAGAGGGAAAAAGGTGTCCATAGTGGCGCCTCAAAGAGGAGCCAAGGAGAAGCTGGTCGAGCTGGCGGAGAAGAATGCCAGGATGGTTCTGGATCAGGATCGTGAGCGGATCAAGCGGGAAGAAGGGCGTACCATTGGAGCCATGAAGGAGATCGCCGGGCTTATCGGCTTAGAGCGGATCGACAGAATGGAAGCCTATGATATAAGTAATACCAGCGGATACCAGTCCGTGGGATCCATGGTGGTATTTGAAAAGGGAAAGCCCAAAAGGAGTGATTACAGGAAGTTTCGGATAAAGACCGTAACCGGTCCAAATGATTATGAATCCATGAGGGAGGTTTTGACCAGACGGTTTTCCCATGGGCTTGCCGACAGAAAAAAGGCGGGTATAGATGGGGCGGCAGCTTTGGAAGAAGGGCTGTCCGGTTTTATGCGTTTTCCTGACGTTATAATGATGGACGGAGGCCGTGGTCAGGTAAATATCGCACTGGAGGTCTTGGATGAGCTGGGGCTTTCCATTCCTGTCTGCGGTATGGTAAAGGACGACCACCATAGAACCAGAGGACTTTACTGTGACAACGTGGAAATTGCCATAGACAAAAGCAGCGAGGGCTTTAAGCTTATTACCAGACTGCAGGATGAGGCGCACCGTTTTGCCATAGAATTTCACAGAAGCTTAAGGGGCAAAAATCAGGTCAAGAGCTTTTTGGACGATATAAAGGGAATAGGTCCCGCCAGAAGAAAGGCTCTGATGAAAAGTTTTGTTGGACCAGAGGAAATGAAGGCGGCATCCATAGAGGAGCTTATGGATATCCCGGAGATGAACCGCCAGGCGGCAGAAAGCGTTTATGATTATTTTCATAAAAAGGACGGCGAGTAGGCTTT
>CAMOZG010000140.1 GCA_946630825.1 uncultured Lachnospiraceae bacterium | reverse complement strand
GGTGATGGAGATCAGAGCCGGAGCCGGTGGCGACGAGGCGGCTTTATTTGCTGCAGAGATCTACCGGATGTATGTACACTATGCCGAGGGCAGAGGCTGGAAGGTGGATCTTATAAATTCCGAGGAGACCGGCATAGGGGGCATGAAATCCGTGGACTTTACCATATCGGGAAACGGAGCCTATTCGGTGCTTAAGTATGAATCGGGAGTACACCGTGTACAGAGGGTGCCGGAGACGGAGAGCGGCGGACGCATCCACACCTCCACCATCACTGTGGCGGTCATGCCTGAGGCGGATGAGATGGATGAGATAGAGATAGATGACAATGATATCAGAATTGATGTAATGCGTGCTTCCGGAAACGGCGGTCAGTGCGTAAATACCACCGATTCTGCAGTCAGACTGACCCACTATCCCACGGGAATAGTGATCTACTCCCAGACAGAAAAGTCTCAGATACAAAATAAAGCCAAGGCTTTTGCCCTGCTTAAGACGAAGCTTTACGATCTGGAGATCCAGCGGAGACAGAAGGAGGCTTCAGATGCCAGACTTTCCCAGATAGGCACCGGGGACAGATCGGAAAAGATAAGGACCTATAATTTCCCCCAGGGAAGGGTGACAGATCACCGGATAGGACTTACACTTTATAAGCTGGATAAGATATTAAACGGCGATCTGGACGAAGTGATAGATGCGCTTATCACTGCGGATCAGGCAAAGAGACTTTCTAAAATGGATGAGATGTCAGCATAGTTTTTTTAAATTAATGGAGGGATGAAAAATGAGTTATGAGATCAGGGACATTAACTTGGCACCCAGCGGAGAGCATAAAATAGACTGGGTAAGAAAAAACTGCTCACTCCTTAGATCACTGGAGGAGGATTTTTCAAAGGAGCAGCCCTTTAAGGGAGTAAGGATCGCGCTTTCAATTCACCTTGAGGCAAAGACTGCCTATCTGTGCAAGGTGCTGGCAGCAGGGGGCGCCGAGATGTATATAACCGGCTCCAATCCTCTGTCTACCCAGGATGATGTGGCAGCAGCTTTGGCAAAGGCAGGGCTCAATGTTTTTGCCTGGTATGGTTCCACTGAAGAGGAATATGAGCACCATATAGAGATGGTTTTGAAAAATCACTGCAACATCATAATTGATGACGGCGGAGATCTGGTGAATATGCTTCATACAAAGCTTCAGGATGAGCTTTCTTATGTGATCGGAGGATGCGAGGAGACCACCACCGGAATTATCCGTCTTAAGGCAATGGCTGAGGCAGACAAGCTGCAGTTTCCCATGGTCATGGTCAATGACGCAGACTGCAAGCATCTTTTTGACAACCGCTACGGTACGGGTCAGTCGGTATGGGATGGTATCAATCGTACCACAAACCTTATTGTGGCAGGCAAGTCTGTGGTCGTGGCAGGATATGGCTGGTGCGGCAAGGGCGTGTCCATGAGAGCCAAGGGTCTGGGAGCCAAAGTGTATGTGACTGAGGTGGATCCCATCAAGGCAATTGAGGCGGTAATGGACGGCTTTACGGTCTTACCCATGGATGAAGCTGCAAAGATAGGTGACTTCTTTGTTACTGTTACCGGTTGTGCCGGAGTTATTTCCGTGGAGCAGATGAAGACCATGAAAAACGGAGCCATTCTCTGTAATGCAGGACATTTTGATGTGGAGATAGATATGGCAGGCCTGCGTGCGGCAGCCCTTTCCACCATTGAACAGCGTAATAATATCGTAGGCTATGAGGTGAAGCCCGGTGTATTTGTGTATGTTTTAGGTGAGGGCAGACTTGTGAATCTGGCATGCGGAGACGGGCATCCCGCAGAGATAATGGATATGAGCTTTGCGATCCAGGCTCTTTCTGCCAAATATCTGGTAGAAAATAAGGGGAAGCTTTCGGAAAAGCTGATCTCGGTACCCAGGGAGGTGGACCTGGAGGTGGCAAACAGAAAACTGAAGTTCTTGGGGATCACCATAGACAAACTTACCAAGGAGCAGGAAGAGTATCTGTTCGCTTCCGAGGTGTAGACCATGGATGCAACCGTACCGCAACTAATTGCGCTTTTAGTGCTTTTATACCTTTCGGGATTTTTTTCATCAGCGGAGACGGCGCTTACTACTGTAAGCGCCATTAAGATCCGCACCATGGCAGCAGAGGGTGATAAAAGGGCTGCCAGGGTGGAGGCAGTTATTTCCGATCCGGGCAATATGCTCTCTGCAATTTTAATTGGAAATAATATCGTAAATATATCCGCTTCGTCTCTGGCTACCACTCTGGCAATACATCTGATCGGGGATGTGGGAGCGGGGATAGCCACCGGTATACTTACCATACTTATACTTATCTTCGGGGAGATCACGCCTAAGAATTCAGCCAGGGTCCATGCTCTTGATATTTCACTCAGGTCGGCAGGGATGATATGGTTTCTGATGAAGCTTTTTCATCCCATTATCATTATGGTAAATGCCCTCTGTCGTGGGGTCATGAGACTTATGGGTAACTCGCCGGATGAGGTGGAGCTGGGGATGACTCCAAAGGAGATCCAGACTTTAGTGGACGACAGCCATGAAAAGGGCGTCATTGAGGATGAGGAAAAGGACTACATCCACAATATTTTTGATTTTTCCACCTCTGTGGTGAAAAAGATCATGATCCCCCGTATAGATATGTCCATGGCAGATGTAAACTGGGACTATGATAAGCTTTTGGATGAGTTTTCCCGGGAGATGTATACCAGAATCCCTGTGTATGAGGAGGATTCGGATCATATTATCGGAGTGCTTAATATGAAGGATCTTTTGCTCATGAAGGAGGACAGGGCGGATTTCCACATAAGAAATTATATCAGGGATGCTTTTTTTACCTATGAGCAAAAAAACGTATCGGACCTGTTTGAGGAGATGAGAGAAAATTCCATATCCCTGGCGGTGGTGCTTGACGAGTACGGTGCGGTGGCAGGTATGGTGACCTTGGAGGATCTGCTGGAGGAGCTTGTTGGCGAGATCAGGGACGAATATGATACGGACGAGGAGGAGCCCATAGTTGCGATCCGGGAAAATGAGTACCTGGTGGCAGGGTCTGTTAATTTGGATGACATCAGGGATCAGTTGGGGCTGGAGTTTTTGTCGGAGGATTATGATACCATTGGAGGCTACCTGACCGGGGAGTTCAACCATTTTCCCAAGCCGGGTGAGACCTTTGTGACTGCTGAGGCAGTCATTCTTAAGGTGGCGGCGGTGGACGGTCACCGGATAGAAAAGGTGATAGTGCGTATGCCGACAGTGGATGCGTAAAAAAGAGGGCGCATAGTCCTTTAGGGCACCCATGTGGATTCAAGTCACGCACCGCCATGCCGGTGATGGGGTGAGACGGAAGTAAAAAAGCTCCAGTGGAGCTTTTTTCCGTCGAACCGACCGACGAAGACGCTATGCGTCGAGGAGACCTTGGACCCTGGGTCCAAGGGACTCGCCGACGCAATAAAAGAAGTACACGGTCTGTAGACCGTGTACTTCTTTTACCGTGCCGGCGATGGGACTTGAACCCATACGATATTGCTACCGCCAGATTTTGAGTCTGGTGCGTCTGCCAATTCCGCCACGCCGGCTTTTGCGTCTTATCCTTTACAGTTGAGATGAACCCGGCAGCTTAAGTCACTTCCGCGCCCTTGTCATCTGATCTCGTTGACGCGAGTTCCATATTATCACATCTTTTTATTTCTATCAAGTAAATTTCGATTATTTTCTTGCAACAATCCACTCTTTTTTTTACACTTAATATATATGAATCACCTGTATCATACGATCCGGATGATCATTTCAAAGATGATGGAGTTTTGGCATCGGAGTATGAAATGGATAAAGAGCTGTTTTTGAAAAAATATGAGGAAGTGTACCGGGATATGTATCGGTATGCTTATTTTCTTTTGGGACACAGGCAGGATGCGGAGGACATTGTGTCGGATGCCGTGGTGGATGCATACAGCAGACGGGGTGAGCTTAGGGATATGGCTTCATTCAAGGGATGGATCTTTACCATTCTTTCCAGAAAGTGCAGTAAAAAACGAAAGGAATATGCCACGAAAAAGACACTGTCCATGGATGGGAATTCTGATGAGGATGAAGGTGTGATTTCCGGTGACAGGATCATGGATAAAAGGGCACCGGATCCAGAGACCAGGGCTGTGGCTGAATCCCTCCTTAATCAGTTAGAGGATATAGACAGGGAGATCATACTTTTACATGCGTTGGGAGGCTATACCAGTGAGGAAATAGGAAAGATATTAAAGCTTAATGCCGCCACTGTCAGATCCCGTGAGCATAGGGCTATACAAAAGCTTAGGATGTAATCTTTTGAAATGTCATGTGACGATATGAATGGCAAGGAGGATTTTGATATGGAAGAAAAGATTTTCGATAAGATAAAAAAAGAGGCGGAGGATATTCCTGTGCCGGAGAGTCTGTCGCCTGAGAACATGAAAAAAAAGTTAGAGGCCACAGAGACTAAAAAAGTCAGGCACTTCGGGAAAAGGCGTTGGGTCGCTCTTGCGGCTTCCGTTGCTGTGGTGCTGGGAGTGGGCTTTGGCTATGGCAGTATAGAACTCCACAGAGACAATAAAGTGGAGGATGTAGCCTCCACAGGGATCACCGCATCCCAAGAGACTGATGCCGGGCTGGATCAATACAACATTCCAGGGGTTATGCACTCGGCAAAGAATTATCAGGACGTAAGTGATCTGATAGAGGATGCCAGAGTCAGGCTTGAAAGGGAACAAAAGATCTCCAATGCCAAGAACTTCCTTAGCGGGGGTACCACTTTTTCAAAAAATGATGCTGAGTATGCAATGGAGGAGGCGGCAGATGGTGATTCGGCGGATCTGGGAGTGGCCACTGAAGCAGCCGCCGGAGGGGCAGTAGAGCACTCGGATACCAATCTCCGCACCACTGACGTGGACGAGGGAGATATAGTCAAAACAGATGGGAAGTATATCTACCAGTATCTTTCTTCCGGTAAGGTAAGGATCACCGCCATAAATAATGGGAAGATGGATGAAGTGTCCACCTTTGAGCCGGATACGGATGGAGATTCATATATTTGCGAAATGTACGTCAGGGATGATAGTATGGTGCTTCTGGTGGAAGCCTATGAGACCTCCCTTGAACAGGATACAGCCGATGACCGTGGATATTATTTTGTCAATGACAAAAGATCGATCCATGCCCTGACCTATGATATTTCAGACAGAAGCTCACCGAAAAAGATAGGTGAGGTGACCATCGACGGAGATTACCGAACATCCAGGATCTCAGATGGATATCTGTATGTAATGTCCACTTATGGGCAGCCAATTTTATACTACTGTGGTCTGGATTATGGATATGTGGCCAATGATGGGGGTGTTGAAGGATATGCAAAAGAGACGGAGGATGTGGAAGATGTAGAGGATACAGATGAGACAGGGGCTTCTGATGA
>CAMOZG010000139.1 GCA_946630825.1 uncultured Lachnospiraceae bacterium | reverse complement strand
CTCCCTATATTTCATCTGTATTGGAACAGTCAGTCCTTAATTAAAGTATACCAGCTCATCCTCCGGCTTTTCGGCGGGGGTCATTTCTATGGGATATAAAACCGGTCCCTTGCCCTTGTATTCCCTGGCGAATTCATACTTTACCTTCCCCTTAAAATCCACCCAGGATTTGTGCTTTATGTTTTTTGCCTCCGGTGTCTTGCATTTCATACCTAAAAACTGGATATCCTCCACACAGCAGGTCATGGCAAAGCGCCCGGGAACTATGGTACCGGGCTTAAGCACGCCGCTTCCCTCCTTGGGATTATATATCAGTGCCCTAAAAGATACGGTCTTGCCGTCATATTTTTTGGGGTGATCCATGCAATCCATGAACCATACCGCATAATCCATATCGTCTATCTGGATCTCATCCTTTGTGATATCGTAGGGCAGTTCCTCAGGTCTGTCGTCTATGGTGCCGTCCGCCAGCTCATATACTATCTGAGCCGGGCGGTTTATGGATTTTACATTGGCTCTGAATTTTCTCTTGTTGGTGGATTCACTGCAGCGGTTGAAAATGATCACATCCGCCTTAAACATCTGCTCGCTCATCATGGCTCTCATATTCACCATGTAAGTCTCAAAGGTGGTGGCATCCACCGGGCAGAGAGCCTGGACTATGGTCCAGCTTTTAGGTCCGTCTATCTCATAAAAGGGACCCACCTCCCAGGTGCCGTTATACTCAATAAAAACTGCCTGGGGCTCATACTCTTTATCCAGATCATTTAAAAGCTCTGCTGTAAGCTCCTCTTCTTCCTCTAAGTATTTCAGATGTCCACCCAGCTTTTCTATCTCTTTTTCGTCGTATTCCTCGTCTCCGTCCTCACAGACCAGCAGAAGAAAGCTGTCCAGCTCGTTGGCAAAACCGTTTTTAAATAAAGTCTCCTTTATAAGGGTGGTCTTGCCTGCGTCCATGAAGCCGAAGAACATATATACCGGAACTTCTTCTCTCATCATATCTCCTTTGCCGCTTCAATTATATTCCAAAGAGTCTGGCTATCTCCTGCTCCTTAAGGTCTGTGCCGATAACTACTAATCTACCTGTGTAGTCAGGCTCACCTGTACGAAGCTCCCAGTCACCCTCCACATAGTCAAAGTAGATCCAGGTGCCGTCTGAGGAGGGAACCATGCCCTTGGAACGGAGTATCACACCATAGTCATCTGTCTCGGAGAAGGTACGGAGTGCCTCTTCGATATCTGACTTTCCGAATACATGGGGAGTCTCCCTGCCCCAGGTATCAAAAATATCATCTGCGTGATGGTGGTGATGGTGGTGATCATGATGGTCGTGTCCTTCGTGATCATGGTCGTGATGATGCTCATGCTCGTCATGGTCGTGGTCATGATGGTGCTCATGCTCGTCGTGGTCGTGGTCATGATGATGCTCATGCACCTCGTGATCGTGGTCATGATGATGGTGCTCCTCATCATGAGCCTTCTGGTCTTCCTCATGGTGCATCATGGCAAGGGTCTTTATCTCAAGATTGTCATGTCCTTCCATGGCAGAAAGGATCTTTTCTCCCGTAAGGTCATTCCAGTCAGTGGTGATAACTGCCGCCTTGGGATTCTTTTCCTGAATAAGCTTTGTGCAAAACTCAAGCTGCTCCGGGGTCGCCTCCTGGCTGCGGCTTAAGACCACCGTGGTGGCATGCTCGATCTGGTTATTGAAAAACTCGCCAAATGCCTTCATCTGCTTGCTGGCTTTTTTTGCATTGACCACTGTAACCAATGCATTAAGCTTTACATCAGCTTCCTTTTCCATATCTATGACAGATGCCATTACATCTGAAAGCTTGCCTACACCGGAGGGCTCTATAAGTATCCTCTCAGGAGAAAACCGCTCCATGACCTCATGCAGGTTTTTGGAAAAATCTCCCACCAGGGTACAGCAGATGCAGCCGGAATTCATCTCTGTGATCTCTATACCGGCGTCCTTTAAAAATCCGCCGTCAATACCAACCTCACCGAATTCATTCTCGATCAGGACCAGCTTTTCTCCCTTGTATGCCTCGTCTATAAGCTTCTTAATAAGGGTGGTCTTTCCCGCACCTAAAAATCCGGAAAAAATATCGATCTTTGTCATGATTATCGCCTCCAAACAAATATAACATCTTAAAACCGCATATCAAAAAACGCCTTATAGTATAATAAAAATGCGTGAAATTTTCAATATACACTTGCGTCACCGCGTCAAGTGTGGTAATATCATCAAGGTTCGCTTTAGAGGTTTAAAGCTTTAAACTATTAAAGCAGCGCTGTTCAGTAAGTCAACGCTAAACGTATTTGCGCCGGTTTCTGAATAGTAACCACTACTATTATTGAAAAGGAGATTTTCAAAAATGATTATCAAAATTCTGCTTTTAGTGGCTTTTTTTGCGGTGATGATCGGAGTGGGACTCTACAGCCGCAAGCACTCCACCAATGTCAATGACTTTGTGCTGGGAGGAAGAAAGGTTGGTCCCTGGCTTACGGCTTTTGCCTACGGCACCTCTTATTTTTCAGCAGTGGTATTTGTGGGATATGCCGGACAGTTCGGCTACAAATACGGCTTATCCGCCACCTGGATCGGAATAGGAAATGCCTTTATCGGCTCACTTTTAGCCTGGGTGATCCTTGGACGGCGCACCCGTATCATGACAAAGTTTTTGGATGCAAAGACCATGCCGGACTTTTTCGGAAAGCGCTACCACAGTCCCTCACTTCGGATAGTGGCTGCCATCATTTCCTTTGTATTTTTAATACCCTACACCTCTTCGGTCTACAACGGTCTCTCCCGGCTTTTTGAGATGGCTTTTTCCATACCCTATTCAGTATGTGTCATAGTCATGGCAGCCCTTACCTGTGTATATGTGATCATGGGCGGTTACATGGCAACCGCCATCAACGATTTCATCCAGGGCATCATAATGCTCTTTGGAATCACGGCAGTGATCATTGCCATCTTAAACGGACAGGGGGGCTTTTATGAAGCTGTAAAAAATCTGGCGGAGATACCTTCGGATGTGCCTGTTACCATGGGGCAGGCAGGAGCCTTTACCTCATTTTTCGGACCTGATGTGGTAAACCTTATTGGAGTGGTGATCCTCACTTCCCTCGGAACCTGGGGACTGCCTCAGATGGTTCAGAAATTCTATGCCATAAGAGATGAGCAGGCAGTCCGTACCGGCACAGTGATCTCCACCTTTTTTGCAATAGTTGTGGCAGGCGGCTGCTATTTTCTCGGAGGCTTCGGCAGACTCTTTGACTCGGATGCCATCCATCTGGCAGACGGCAAGATCGCCTATGACGGCATCATACCCTCCATGCTTTCCACCCTGCCGGATCTTTTGATCGGAGTGGTGATCATGCTGGTGCTCTCCGCCTCCATGTCCACCCTGGCATCTTTGGTGCTCACCTCAAGCTCCACCCTGACTCTGGATCTGATAAAGGGAAATATCATAAAAGATATGGACGAGAAAAAACAGGTAGTCATCATGAGGGTATTTTTAGTATTTTTCATCATAGTATCTGTGGTGGTGGCACTAAATCCTCCCACCTTCATAGCCCAGCTTATGGGAATCTCCTGGGGCGCTTTGGCAGGTGCGTTTTTAGCCCCCTTCCTCTATGGTCTCTACTGGAAGAGGGTCACCAGACCCGCTGTGTGGGGCAGCTTCATAGTAGGTGTGGGGATCACAGTCTTAAATCTCTTCCCTGCCACCAAATTTATAGAAAGCCCCATTAACGCAGGAGCCGCTGCCATGATCGCCGGTCTTGTGGTGGTTCCCATCATAAGTGTCCTTACTCCTCCCATGGAGGATGGTGAGATCAAATTCGTATTTGACTGCTACGAAGAAAAGCACATGGTGGAAGAAAAATACGCCCTCCCCGGCGAAGACGAGGAAAACTAAGTTACAGGATAAAACCGGTTCACTTAAAAAGCTCCCCAAAGCAGGGAGCTTTTCTTATGTCCATTATACGTTAAAGCAGCTTCCTCCGATAAACTCCCGGATAAGGGAATTGTTGGCGATATCATCCGTAGCCATGGGAAGCACATAGTCCATCAGCTTAAGCAGGCGGTTTGCCTCGTCATACTCCGGCTCACCCTGTTCTATATCGCAAAGCTGGGGATAGGCATATATCTTAAGCACTGCCAGCTCATATATCAAAGCCGAGTTAAAGGTGGCATCCGCATGGTCATGGAAGGGGAAGATATTCTTTTCCTCACCACGGCGGACCGAGGGCCACATGGCTATAGTGCCTGCTGCAGAGGTTCCTCTGGTGCGGGCATCCCTTACTATCCGGCGGATCAGCCTGCCGTCAGAGGTGGACAGGGGATTATGCTCGTCTATGGAAAGCTGGGTCAGGGCGGATATGTATATCTTGAACTTGGATTCATCTGGCAGGGAATAGCTCATCCGGTCATTAAGCCCGTGTATTCCCTCGATAACCAATACCTCGTCCTCACCTATTTTCATGGGACGCTCCTGCCATTCGCTTTTTCCCGTCTTAAAATTGAATCTGGGAAGCACCACCTCTTCTCCATCCAAAAGCTTTTTCATACAGTCATTGAAAAGCTCAATATCCAGACACTCAATGGCTTCAAAATCCTTTTGACCGTATTCATCCACCGGCATCAGATCGTGATCCAGATAAAAATCATCCAAAGGCAGGGGATGGGGACGAAGCCCTCTGGCTATAAGCTGGATGGAAAGCCTGTGGGAGAAGGTGGTCTTGCCGGAGGATGAGGGTCCTGCTATCATCACAAACTTTCTGTGATGGTCAGATGCTATCTCCCGCGCCAAAGCTCCTATCCTCTCCTCCATGAGAGCCTCCTGGGTCAAGATCACCTCTCTGGTCCTGCCCTTTGCTATGGCATCATTAAGAGCTCCCACAGTGGGAATGTCCATAAGACGGCTCCATTCGGTAGAGCGCCTAAGGGTGGCGGACAACTGCACCGAGGGCGAAAACTTCCGAAGGGTGGTGGGATCGGATTTTGATGGATATATCAGTACAAACCCATCCTCAAAGGGTCTGATATCAAATAGTGTGAGGTATCCTGTGGAGGGAACCATGAAACCATAGAAATAATCATAGCATCCGTCCAGCTCATATATGTTGATATTGGAACTTGAACGATACTTCAACAACCGCCTTTTATCATTCATCCCCTCTTTTTCAAAGTGTTTCATTGCCTCAAAGGTCTTCATGGCGGATTTTCTTAAGGGGAGATCCGCCTCCACCAGCTGCATCATCCGATCCTTTAAGGATTCCACCAGATGGGATGTGACCACACTCTCATCAGTGAACCGGCAGAAATAACTGTCATCCAGGGAATACATGACTCTGATATCCTTGCCGGGAGCCACATCAAAAAGAGCTCTCTCCATCAAAAACACTAACGATCTGCGGTATGTCCTACGACCATTTTTTTCATGGGTGCTTATAAGGGAAA
>CAMOZG010000138.1 GCA_946630825.1 uncultured Lachnospiraceae bacterium | reverse complement strand
ATTATACCATACTACTCAGCTAAAAGCATCATAATTTCATTACTGCGCTCCACAAAGCTCTTCATCTCCTCCGGCTTAAGAGGACGATTTTCTATGGCTGCCAGATCATAAAGCTGATGCGCAAACAAGGGAGCCTTGTCGGAGTCCTTATTGTCCACCAGATACTTGACCAGCTTGTGATTTGCGTTTAAAACAAGTGTCTCATTGCCCCGGAACATATCCATATCCAGTCCACCGTTTCCGCCCATGGAATACATCTTCATCATATCCTGCATACGGCGTCCCTGCTCGTCAACCATGATCACAGAAGCAATATTTTCATCTTTTAGGTTCTCCACCTTGACTGTAACCTTGTCATTGTTCAAGGCATTTTTAAATATCTCGCTTAAGGTGTCGCTGGTCTCCGCCTTTATCTCGTCACCCTCGGAATCCACCATATCATCAGTCAGATCCGCATCTATGCGCAAAAACTTGTAGTCCTCGTTGCGCTGTTCAAGCTGTGTGATAAAGGATGTGTCTATGGGATGATCCAGGATAACTGCATTTTTACCCTGATCCTTAAACATACTGATGTAGCTGCCCTGCTGGTTTTTATCAGTTACATAGTATACAGGCTTTCTCTTATCCTCAGGCTCCTTGTTCTCATCCTCGGACTTTTCTTCCTCAGGTGTGATCTCCTCAGCATCCACCTTATTGCCATCCTCATCAGTTGCCTCGCCCTCGGCTTTTTTCTCAGAAACCAAAAGCTCCGGCAGGGTGGTATACTTGTCATTGATGTCCTTAAAGAGAATGTAGTCGTTCATACGGTCGCAGAACTTATCATCCTTTAAGCAGCCGTACTTGATGAAGGGAGATATGTCATCCCAGTATTTCTCGTAATTTTCCTTGTCTGTCTTGCACATACCGGAAAGCTTGTCAGCCACCTTTTTGGTAATGTACTCGGAGATTTTTGTCACAAAGCCGTCATTCTGCAGTGCCGAACGTGACACATTAAGAGGCAGGTCAGGGCAGTCGATCACACCCTTTAAGAGCATCAGAAACTCCGGTATGACCTCCTTGATATTGTCAGCGATAAACACCTGGTTATTGTAAAGCTTTATGGTTCCCTCTATGGATTCGTACTCCATATTGATCTTGGGGAAGTAAAGGATACCCTTGAGGTTGAAGGGATAATCCATATTCAGATGTATCCAGAACAGCGGCTCCTTATAGTCCAAAAATACCTTGCGGTAAAACTCTATATACTCCTCGTCCGTACACTCGGTGGGATTTTTAGTCCAAAGAGGTGTGGTGTCATTTAAGGGAACGGGACGCTTTACGATCTTAAGCTTATCCTTGGCAGGAGAGACCTCCACCTTTTCCTTGGTGCCGTCCTCCTTTTCCTTTTCCTCGAACTTGGCTTCTTCGTGGATCTCTTCGATAACCTTGTCAGTGTCCCTCTTGTCGTCAGGATCTATCTCCTCATACTCCTCGGGAGCATCCTTTTTGGAAAGATAGATCTCGGTGGGCATGAAGGAACAATACTTCTGAAGCACCTCTCTGGCTCTGTATTCATTGGCAAACTCCAGGCAGTCCTCATTCAGATACAGGGTAATGGTGGTTCCGATCTCGGCTTTATCCCCATCACTCATCTCATAATCTGTACCGCCGTCACATGACCAGTGAACAGCCTTTGCACCATCCTGATAGGAAAGGGTGTCTATGGTCACGGTGTCTGCCACCATAAATGCTGAGTAAAAGCCCAGTCCAAAGTGACCTATGATCTGATCCTCGCTTGCCTTGTCCTTGTACTTGTCCAAAAAGTCCGTAGCACCTGAAAAAGCGATCTGGTTGATGTATTCATCCACCTCAGACTCGGTCATACCAAGGCCGTTATCCGTGATCTTTATGGTCTTATCCTCAGGAGAGATCTCCACACTTACTTTGGGCTTATAGCCTTCGGGCAGCTCGTACTCTCCCATCATATCCAGTTTTTTAAGCTTGGTAATGGCATCACAGGCATTACTTACCAGCTCACGGTAAAATATGTCGTGATCCTCATAGAGCCATTTCTTTATAATAGGGAAAATATTTTCGCTTGTAATTGACAGTGATCCTTTTTTCTCAGCCATTTTACTCAACTCCTTTTTTATTTTATAATAAACAGGGGAAAGCCCCTGTCTCCTTTTACCCGAAGAATAGTTTACTCCCCCTAATGTGAAATGTCAATAAAAAATTAGCACTCTTTTTTATTGAGTGCTAACATTTTTATTATCTGTGGTTGCCGGTTCACTGTAATCTTGCTAAAAATTCTGATGGTGTAAGTGCCATAACCTTGCTATCCAGAAAATCACGGACATTCCTTGTAATTATATAATCCGCCTTTATCCTTTTTGCGGTTACCGCCTGAAGTGCATCCTCAAAATCATCCCACTTCTGATTTGCGGCGTTTTTAATGTCCGCCTCCTTTAAATCCTCAAAGCGGAATATCAGGGACATTTTATTAAAAACCTCTGATATCTTTTCGGCGTCAAGCTCCCTGCGCATAACATATACCAGATTGGCAAAAGTAAGGGTCAATATATGCCCCTCCGCCATATCCGTTTCGCACATCTTCCAAATCTTAGACGAATCCAGGTAATGTGGTTCACGCTTTTGAAGGACATCTAAAATGATATTTCCATCAATCAGTAACCTCATATTTCTCCCTCAACTTTTCTTCTCTGACATTATCAATGTCGTGATCCGTTTTCAATATGCCTGTAAGAGAATCCGTAAGATAAGAAACGGCGGCAGCTCTCGGCACAAAGCGACCGATCTCTTTCCCATTACGTGTCACGACGACCTCATTCCCACCCTGAACAAGGGAAAGATACCTGCCAAAGTTGTTCTGCATTTCTGTCGAGGAAACTGTTGTTATTGCTGCATCCATCATGATCACCCCGCTTTCTTTTAGCTAATTTTATTATACATAATATTAGCTAATTATCAACCGGTTTTCAAAAAATTCTTGGTGAATAGTGAGTAAAAAAGGCAGCAGACACAAGGTCTGCTGCCTTTGAAGGATTAGAGGTTAGTCGTCATGGTTCAGATGAACCTTAATTTCCATCTGTAATAGTGATCGTCACATTTGCGTCGGGCATGATGAAATAGTAGGTATAAGTGGTACTTCCGTCAGTATTTGTTATAGGATCACTAGACCCTAGCTCACGCTCTTCTCCATCATAAAACATTTGAACCTGTGGATCAACATCAGATGATGTCGTCAATTCTAAAGTGACCGGCGTATATATAGATACCCTTGTTCCGTTCTCGCCCGCTGTGATTGGAGTAGTAGTAGAACTATCGTTGCCACCGCTATAAAGTGTATACCCTGAATCTACTCCAGTAACAAATATATTGTGCTCTAATGCCGAAAAACCAATGGTTACAGACTCATCCCTCATTACAAAGGAAAATTTCAATGTGTATGCTTGTTCAGAAGTATCCTTAACGACATTTACATTTTTCACTTCCAAACTGCCTTTAGAACCACTTTTTACCGTAACTGACCTTAGATATTCCTCAATATTTATTTGTCCACCCATATCCGGTGATACATATTCCCCTGAGGCCTTAATCTCTACATTCACCGTTTGGTTTTCGTAGGCTTGTCCACTGTAATATACTTCGACTTCATTTATTTTAGCCAAAACAACACGCACCATTTCCTGTGATGATTGAGACGATAGTGTAATACTGTTTGGCTCCATCATATACTTCAATTCTACTGACACTTCTGCTGCCGGCATCTTGAATGTGACACTTTCAGCCGTTGACGCTGTTACCTGTCCTCCTCCTGATGCATACGCTCCGTCGCTGATCATAGACCACCCGGATGCTTCCCAGTCAACTTTAGTTGTCTTTGCAAAAGGAACATCACCGTTATACAAAGTTCCTTCAAGCAAGTAAATCCTTCCCTCTGTCGTCCTTTCAATTTTCATTGTTACAAGATCTCCGGCTTTTGCACTTTTGATACTCGCACCGGACTGATCATAGTATTCTATCTTTATCGGTACAGCGAATGTTCCGCCCTCCTCAACAGTCTTATCAGTGATCCGTGAAGCTTCATCTAATTCAGAATCCTTATATGCCCAAACTTTCTTTGTCGTAAGTGCATATCCGCTCACCGAGCTGCTGCCTGAGCTCGAACTGCTTGAAGAACCGCCCGACGAGCTTCCACCGGAGCTGGAGCTGGTGGTAGTCTTTTTCTTATCCGCATCACTCTTGTCAGCGGTGGAGTCATCCTTATCCTTGGAGGAATCCTTGTCCTTGTCTTTGTCTTTGCTCTTAGAGTCCTTGTCCTTGGAATCCTTATCCTTCTTGGTGTCCTTATCCTTGGATGAGGTTTCATCACCCTGATTATTTTCAGCCGTAGCTTCTGCATTATCCACTGCTGCGGTATTTACAGGATTTTCAACAGCCGCCGGTGTCACTTCGGCAGGAACCTGCGCCACCACTTCAGGCACCACCAAAGGAGCCTCGTTGGCATCTGTCGTCTCCTCCTCGTTAGAATTAAATGCCACTAGCTGATCACCTTCGGTTACGGCAAGTCCGGCCTCATCAGCGGCTGCTGCCGACTCATAAGAGGTCTCTAAGGTGCTCATAGCCTCTGACTGGGAGGCTGCGGAAGCTGCCGCGTAGTTGTCGGAATTTGGAACAGAAGCATTGACACAGTTTACAGAATTAGCCACCTTAACCATGTCATCAGCATTCCAGCCTGTCTCAGCCACGACCCTGTCAAACACCTCCTGATCCTCCACTATCTTTTGAACCAAAAGGGGAGGCAGGTCTGCAACTGTCACCTTGTCCAGGAAAAACTTGATACTCTCAGGCCCCTCCAGATAATTGAGCATATAGGTCTGAACCGACTGACCGGCTGTCACATCTATCTCATTAACACCGCCGGTGACAGGATTCGTGCCCACCACATGAACCTTACCGGAGGTCAGGGTCAGCTTCGCAATACCGGTCTTTTCATTAAAGATAATATAGCCCGATGTACCGCGGATACCCACCATCATGGTAGATGAGGATATCTCAAAGCTCTCATCCGCATCCAGCTTTTGGGTAGTGTAAAAATAGATAGCTCCGCTTTCCATATTGGCAGTAAGCTTTTTGCCCTCCTGGGTAAAGCTGGCGACTGAATTGATGTCCAATCCTGCCATCTTGGATTCGTCCAAAAGCAGATCCACGCTGCCATTTGCATGGGTCTTTAGTACGTTGTCATTGTGAAGGTGCATATTTTCACGGATAGCCGTGTCCACGCCACCTTCGGTAAGCGCCACCCCGCCAACATATTTTGATATCTGAATACTGGTGGCTGTGGCTGTTTCTGCGGCGGTGGTACCGTTATCATCCACAACGATCTCCGCACTGCCGTCACTGTTTCCGCCGGAGCATCCCACTGAGCTGATCATCACTGCAGTGGCCAAAACCAATGCCCCTAATTTTTTGATTTTGAATTTTAAATCTTCTCCCATAATCTGCTCCTCTCGTTTTGCCGG
>CAMOZG010000137.1 GCA_946630825.1 uncultured Lachnospiraceae bacterium | reverse complement strand
GAATCTGATAATTAAGGAGTGATTGAGGAAGAGGAAATTAAGGTTTTAATTTCCTTTTTAAAAGTAGTGTCAATAAAAAAACTTGACAGCCTCGCCCATATATGTTATAGTACCGCCTTGTGATGGAAGAAAAGATTCGTCGCGGGCGGCTTTTTGATTTTTATGGGGAGTTGCTTTCCGACCACCAAAAAGAGATATATGAGGCCTATGTGATAGACGATCTGTCTATGACGGAGATAGCGGATCTGGTTGGTATTACCAAGCAGGGTGTGAGTGACCAGATCAGGCGTTGCTCCCAGTCCATGGAGGAGATGGAGCAAAAGCTTAAGCTATGCGAAAGATTTGACAGGATCGGTGAGTATCTGGATGAGATCATAAGACTTGCCAAAAGTCAGGGACTTACAGACATAGAGGACCTGGCTGGCAGGATATCCGAAGAGTTATAGGATTTTAAACAGGGAGTTAAAATGGCAGCTTTTGAAAGCCTGACAGACAAACTGCAAAATGTATTCAAATCCCTCAGGGGCAAGGGCAGACTTACAGAGGATGATGTCCATGTTGCCATGAAGGAAGTCAAGATGGCTCTGCTGGAAGCGGATGTTAATTTTAAGGTGGTCAAATCCTTTGTAAAAAACGTAGAGGAAAAAGCTATCGGTCAGGATGTGCTGACGGGACTTAATCCTGCACAGACTGTTATAAAGATAGTTAATGAAGAGCTTACCGCCCTCATGGGTTCCGACACTACGGAGATCACCTACAGACCGGGACAGGAGACCACCATAGTCATGATGGTGGGACTTCAGGGAGCAGGTAAGACCACCACCGTGGCAAAGCTGGCGTCCCAGATGACCAAGAAGGGAAAACGTCCTCTTCTGGTTGCCTGTGATGTGTATCGTCCCGCAGCTATAGAGCAGCTTCGGGTCAATGCCGAAAAGGTGGATATCCCGTTTTTTTCCATGGGAAGCAATGCAAGACCCGTGGATATAGCCAGGGGTGCGGTGGAGCACGCCAAAAAGAACAATAACAATGTGATCCTTTTGGATACTGCAGGTCGTCTCCATGTGGACGAGGCAATGATGCAGGAGCTTAGAGATATAAAAGCCGGGGTGGATGTTGCTATGACCATTTTGGTGGTGGATGCCATGACCGGACAGGATGCGGTGAATGTGGCAAGTTCCTTTGAGGAAAAGGTGGGCATAGACGGAGTCATCCTTACCAAGCTTGATGGTGATGCCAGAGGCGGAGCAGCTCTTTCCATCCGTCAGGTGACAGGCAAGCCTATCCTGTACTGCGGTATGGGAGAAAAGCTTACGGATCTGGAGCAGTTTTATCCGGATCGTATGGCAGGCAGGATCTTAGGGATGGGGGATGTGCTTTCCCTCATAGAAAAGGCTCAGGCAACCATAGATGAGGATGAGGCTAAGGCTTTGTCCCAGAAAATGAAAAAGGCTGAGTTCGACTATAATGACTACATGACATCCATGGCTCAGATGAAAAAGATGGGCGGGCTGACATCCCTTATGGGTATGCTTCCGGGGATGGGTCAGCTCGGTATAGATCAAAAGCAGATGGAAAAAGCCATGGACCAGGTGGATGACAAAAAGCTGGCTCACATAGAGGCAATAATCAATTCCATGACCCCTGAGGAGAGAGCCAATCCCAAGCTTATGAATCCAAGCCGTAAGCACAGGCTGGCAAAGGGCGCAGGCCTTGATATAGCAGAGGTCAACCGCTTCATCAAGCAGTTTGAACAGTCTAAAAAGATGATGAAGCAGATGAGCGGTATGATGAAGGGCAGACGCGGTCGCATGAAATTTCCTTGGCCGAAAGCTTAGAGATGAAACCGAGTCGAAGACGAAGGTTGAATCCTAAGCGAGGTCGTTCTTTGAGATTAGTGAGATCGAGCGTAAGCGAAGATCAAGCTTAGCGAAAAGAACTTCATTTTGAAAAGTGTAGGTATATAACACTTAGGTGTTTTATATAAATGTTAGAGCTATGTAAGGAGGATTAAAAATGGCAGTTAAAATCAGACTTAAGAGAATGGGTAAGAAAAGGAAACCTTTTTATCGTATCATTGTGGCAGATTCAAGAGCACCCCGTGACGGTCGCTTTATAGATGAGATCGGAACCTACGATCCCAACATTGAGCCTGCTGAGGTTAAGATCGATGAAGAAGGCGCCAAAAAGTGGCTTGGCAACGGTGCAAAGCCTACCGAGACAGTGGCAAGACTTTTCAAAAATGCCGGCATTTCCAAATAAGACCCATATCTAAGAGGTGAAGCAATGAAGGAATTAGTAGAAGTTATTGCAAAAGCCCTGGTTGAAAATCCGGATAAGGTTGAGGTTACTGAAAAGGAGAACGACCACAGCATAATCGTGGAGCTGCGTGTGGATCCTTCCGATATGGGTAAGGTGATAGGCAAGCAGGGACGTATTGCAAAATCAATTCGTTCAGTGGTCAAGGCGGCAGGCTCTAAGCTTGACAAAAAGATCATTGTGGATATTTTGGACTGATGCTAAAAAAGGTAGATGTCAATATATCCGAGCTCTTCCATGTAGGGGGGATCATCACCACACACGGTCTTAAGGGTGAGGTGAGGATATACCCTACCACGGAGGATGTGCACCGTTTTTCTGAGTTAGACGAATTATTTTTAGAGGACCATAAGGGTAATTTATATTTGGTGCATATAGCATCTGTCCGTTATCAAAAGGGGCAGGTGCTACTTTCGTTTAAGGAATTTTCGGATATCAATGCAATAGAACCATATAAAAAATGTCAGCTCTATGTTGACCGGGAGCATGCTACCCCCTTAGGAGAAGGGGAGTATTATGTGGCTGATCTCATAGGGCTTAAGGTGGTTTCGGATGACGGCACATATTCCGGGACACTGTATGATGTGATGGAAACCGGAGCCAATGATGTATATGAGATACACGGGGACGACGGAAGCAGCTTTTTATTGCCCGCCATCAAACAGTGTATACTCGACGTGGATATGGAAGAGAAGATCATGACTATCCACATCCTTAATGGATTATTGTAGTAGGTTTGCACTGAGTGCCCCTGCGAGTGAATGTAATCGTTTCGAGACCTTTAAGCGAGAGCGTTCCGAAAATCCGTCGTACAGCCGTTAGGTATACGACTTTAGGAGTAGACCTTACGGATGTTCGACTAGTTGAGGTAGAGCGGAGCGGGTCTCGAAATGATACATACACCCGCAGGGGCACGGAGTACAGAAAATGAAATTTTATATAATGACCCTGTTTCCTGAGATGGTCATGCAGACTCTTTCGGCGAGCATTACAGGACGCGCCATGGACCGGGGAGATCTGCTGGTGGAGGCTGTCAATATCAGGGACTACAGCAAGGACAAACACAAGTCGGTGGACGACTATCCATATGGCGGCGGCGCAGGAATGGTGATGCAGGCGCAGCCGGTCTTCGACTGCTTTGAATCCATCAGAAACAGGATAGAAGGAAGCTATAAGTGTATCTACCTCACCCCCCAGGGCAGGCTTTTTGATCAGAAAGTTGCCGAGGAACTTAAGACTGAGGAAAATCTGATCCTGCTCTGCGGGCACTATGAGGGGATAGATGAGAGGGTTCTTGAGGAAATAGTGGATGATAATATTTCCATAGGGGATTACATCCTTACGGGAGGAGAACTTCCCGCAATAGTCATGGTGGATGCCATTGCCCGTCTTTTGCCGGGAGTGCTTCACAATCAGGAATCCGCAATAGGAGAAAGCTTTACCGACAATCTTTTGGAATATCCCCAGTATTCCAGACCCGCCGTCTGGCATGACAGGGAAGTGCCCCCTATTCTTTTGTCGGGGGATCACGCCAAGGTGGATGAGTGGAGATACCAGCAGTCCCTTATGAGGACCAGAGAGCGCAGACCGGATCTGTTACAATGATAATGAATCAGGAGGAAGTCCATGCTTCGTTTTATAATAGCACTTTTGTTTGTAATTTTGTTTTTAATACTGTCCCTGCCTATACAGGGAATATTTTACCTTTTAGGTAAAAATGAAAAGTGGAAGCATAAAATTGACATGGCATCCTTAAGAATAGTTCAGTGGGCATTTAAGGTGGTGACTTTCATTGCCGGGGTTCGTCTCATAGAGACAGGCAGGGAAAATATTCCAAAGGATGAAGCTGTGCTTTATATAGGAAATCACAACGGATTTTTTGATATTATCCTGACCTATGCCCATGTGCCGAATCTGACCTCCTATATTTCAAAGTTAGAGTGGTCGAAAGTTCCTCTTTTGCCCATTTGGATGAAGAGGCTTTACTGTCTGTTTTTGGACAGGGGAGACGCCAGACAGGGACTTAAGGTGATACTTGCGGCAATTGATCTGATAAAGCGTGGCATATCCGTGTTTATCTTCCCGGAGGGTACCAGAAGTAAAGACGGTCAACTCCATGAATTTAAAAAGGGAAGCTTTAAGATAGCCACAAAGAGCGGCTGTCCCATAATTCCCGTGACCATTACAGGCACTGCGGAGTGCTTTGAGAACCATCTTCCCCGACTTACACCGGGGGTGGTGACCATAGATTACGGAAAGCCTGTGCGTATATCGGAGCTTTCCCAGGAGGAGATCAAGCACATAGATATCTATGTTCACGATATAATAGAAAAAAAGCTTAAGGAGCCAGCATGAGTATATATTTGATAGACTATGAAAATGTTAATGAATCCGGTTTAGAGGGTGTAAAGTCCCTAAAGGCAGAGGATCAGGTGCATATATTTTTCAGTGACCAGATTAAGTCCATACCCTTTGAAAGGAGCATAGAACTGACCCAGTCCCATGCCCAGATAGAATTTATACGTACACATAAGACGGCAAAAAACTATCTGGATTTCCAGCTTTCCACCTATCTGGGATATCTCATTGGCAAGGGTGAAAAGGGCGAGGTGATTGTGGTCAGCGCTGACAAGGGCTTTGACAGTGTGGTGGATTTCTGGAAGGGCAGAAATGTAAAGATAAGCCGCTTTGAAAATATAGCAAACAAAGCTGTGGTAAAAAAGACCGCCGCACCTAAAAAAAGCCAGACCCCTCAAAAATCTAGGGCAAAGAACAAAGAGGCTGAGCCTCAGAAGAAGGTTGAGTTTACCGAGTCCTGGAGAAAAAAGGTGAGAGAGGCTGTCAAGGAGGATCATCTTTCTCCCGGAAACTACTCCGCAGTGTACAAAGCCATTGCGGAAAGCAAAGACCGGCTTGAACTTAACAACAGACTGGTGAAGAATTTTGACAGCACCAGAGGCGGGGCGGTGTACAACCACGTCAAGACAATATTTGACGAGTTTAAGAAAGTGCTTGCAATTTGACACTAATATGATAGAATATTTTGTGTTTTGCAGATAGATGTGCCGGGGCTGATTGCTTAGACGGGTATACTAAAAATCCCGGCTTATCAGACGGCGTGTGGCTCAGTTTGGTAGAGCGCTACGTTCGGGACGTAGAGGCCGCAGGTTCGAATCCTGTCACGCCGACTTTTGATCTTTGGAATGATATTTCGGGATGACATGGTGGCTGTATTTAAGCCACCTTTTTTATGTGA
>CAMOZG010000136.1 GCA_946630825.1 uncultured Lachnospiraceae bacterium | reverse complement strand
TATACCACCTCAAATTACAGGCTTTTGGATCTGTACATCCGGGCAGCAGTAGGGGAATACACCGCCCTTATCTTTTTGCCCCTGGTGGCATGCGGCATATGTCTCATATACGGATGGACCGCTGACGAAAAAGAGGCTGACGGGACAGAGGCGATCCTTACCCTTACCGCGGGAATGACGGGAATACTTTTATCCCATATACTCACCTTGGAGATAGTGGGTATCTGCCTGATACTTGTCTGTGTATTTAATCTGAAAAAGACCTTTGAGAAAAAAGCTTTTTTAACCTATCTGATCTCTGCAGTCTCTACCCTGCTTATATCCATGTTTTTTACCGTACCATTTTTGGATTACTTTACCACAGAGACGGTGCGGGTAAATCAGGTGGTGGGAAATGCCAGACAGATACAGGAAAGCGGCACCAGGCTTTATGAGTATTTTGACTTTTTCATGATACCCTTTTCCAATCTGGATCCTTCCATATCTGATGACAGGATGCTTACTTCCCCGGGGATCATACTTATGGGAACTCTGATAGCCGGGATGGGGGTGTGTCTGGCAAGAAAGGCGGATAAGAGGATAGCTGTGCTTACCCTTACGGCAATAGTCATACTCTTTGTGGCATCCGATATGTTCCCATGGAATGCTCTGGCTAACTCCGGACCTGTGGGGGATCTGCTGGCGCAGGTACAGTTTCCCTGGCGATATACAGGCATAGGAAATGTGGTTTTGACCCTGCTTTTACTTTCTCTTTTGGGAAAAGCCCGACCCGATACCGGTAAAGCTGTGGCGTTGATCATATCGGTGGGGATAATAATGTGTATATGGTTTGTGGGTGTATATGGCAGATACGCCGAGCTGGAGCATTTTAAGACCACCTCGGATCTGGATACCTTTGACATGGGGTGCATAGAGTATCTCAGGGAGGATACCGACAGGGATGAATTTAAGAAAAAGGTGGACGTGATCCGGGGCAGCGCAGATACAGAGGTGCTGGATAGAAAAGGAACCTCCATGGATATATTTATAAAAAGTGAGGAAGGCGCCACCATAGAGCTTCCGGTACTAAATTACAAGTATTATAAAGTAAGTGACGAAAAGACCGACGCATATGAGATATTTGACGGTGAAAATGATGAGATATGCTTTACGGTGCCCCAAAACTACGAGGGAGTGATATCCCTCAGATACGAAGAGCCCATGTTCTGGCATCTGGCGGAAATAATATCTTTGATCTCGTTTGTCATTTTTTCTGTGGTTATGGCACAAAGGTGCAGGAAGATAGTATATGAAGGATAACAATGCCATAGCCCTGTGGCGGATCATATTCACATACATGATAGTGGCATTTCACTTTACCACCACCTTTCCCTGGATGGGGGAGGTGGGGCTTGTGCCCGGCTGGTATCTGGCTGTGGAGTTTTTTTTCATGGTTTCGGGATATCTGATCTGTGATAAGTTTGACGATTACCGTGCCAGATATAACAGAGCCATAGTCTATACCTTTCACCGCTATATAAATATATGGCCCCGGTATATAGTCTCGTTTTTCATCACCTTTGCAGCCATTTTTTACCTTGGGAAAAACAAGCTGCCTCCGAAAGAGCTTTTGTATGACTCCATATATGAGATCTTCCTTTTGCAGGGTATAGGTCTGGATAGGGGATGGGACTATGTAAATCCCACCCTGTGGTATCTGTCCATCATGCTCATATGCGGCTTTTTTATCTTTCTTTTCTTAAGGTACATACCCCGGTTTTTCAAAGGCTATCTGGGTGTGGCGATCATTCTTTTGTTTTTATTTTTACTCTATGAAAACAAAGGAGCTCTGGACTCTGCGGTGATGCAGCCAGGGGACTATGCCAATTATCCCTTGTGGAGAGGCATGGCAGAAATGTGCCTGGGGACCTATGCCTGTATGCTGAATAAAAAAATGAGATCTACTGAAAATGCAATTATCTGGAAGTGTACCGGAGCGGCAGCCATGATACTGGGTATAGTGATCGCCAGTACCATGGGACACAGCAAAATGGATTTTTTGGTGCTGGGGCTGTTTTTTATAGGGGTAAGCTGTGGATTTCTGCCGGATGATACTCCTCATGAGTTCATCAATAAATGGTCATCCTTCACTTTGGAAATATACCTGATACATGAGGTGTTTAGGACCCACGTATTTCCGGCACTGTTTTCGAGGGATGTGGAAATAGGACAAAAGCTTTTGTATATGTTAATATACATGATATCAGTGACGGCGGCAGGGCTTATTTTGCATCTGTGCCATAGGGGAGTCAGATTTTTATGGGAAGAGATAAAGAGATAAATTACGGCATCTGCCTTCTTCGGATAATATTTGTGTTTCTGGTAGTCTGCTTCCACTTTCATGCCAACTGGGATCACTATCCGGGGCCCTATATTTTTCTCCGTGAGATGGCAGTTCCCGTTTTTCTGCTGGTGACTTTTTATCTGGGAGAGCCTACCATTACAGGAGATGATGGGGAAAAAAAGAAAAGCCGGATGGTCAGACTTTTTTTACCCTATATATTCTGGGGAGTGGGAGCCTGGGCCTTTGTCTATGTCATGGAGCATATACTTGCAATAAAAGATGGGGTGACACTTAGTGAACTTTTGTGGCAGATCGCCTTTGGCTGTGTGGAAAAAGTGGATCCACCCCTGTATTTTTTGTGGCATGTGATGCTTTATACCCTCTGTTTTTTTGTACTCTTTTCTGTTTTGAAAAAAAGAACTGCCAGCGTGATATTGATCCCTTTGTCGCTTCTTTGCCTGTGGATCCAGTATGACGGCAGAGCCACCCTGTTTTTTAAGACTTTCAGGTATGAGATAATGTATGGTGTGGGCAGGATCTACGAACTTTTGCCCTTTGCCATCTTTGGTACAGTGATAGCGGTTTTTAAAGTGGATAAGCTTTTAAAGAGTAAAAGGGGGATCTTTTTGGTGATCTTGAGTATACTGGTTCCGCTGATGATCTTTTTCAGGGATCAGATATTTATAAGACCGGAGGAGACCCTGGCTTATTCCGGTGTATCCCTGTTTGTGGTGTCACCTCTTTTATTCCTGTGGTTTCTGATTCTGCCCTTTGAAAAGCTGCCGGGATCTATAAAGAGGGTGATCCATACCATGTCGGAATACACCCTTGGGGTGTTTGCCATACACTGGCCTTTGGGCAGGTTTATAAATATGGCATATAAAGAGCTTACGGGAAGTGAGCGCTCCCTTACCCTTTGTGTGATAATATATCTGATCTGTTGGATCCTGGCTTATGTTATAGGGAGGCTGCCGGGCAGACTGTCCTCCATGCTGGTGAAATGATAGTTACAAAAAGAATTTACAATATCATATATGTGATGTTTGCCCTGCTGGTGGCGCTTATCATTTTTAACAATGTGCTGCCGGGAGTCTGTGTGTCATATGTGGCACAAAAGACCTTTGTGATGCCCTATCCTGAGATCATGCTTGTGGCTTTTCTTATGACTCTGGTAATGGTGGTCTTGGGCAGGAGACGTGCAGGGGATGGGGCGGATGACCCCTATCTTTTGATCCTTTTATGTGTGGGTCTGTTTCTGCTTCAATTTTTTTTGGCAAAGCATACTCTTTTTATAACCCGCTCCTGGGATGCGGGACGGGTGCTGACGGACGTATACCGGGCTTCTGTGGGCAGATTTGATCTGGTGGATAAGGATTATTATTCCTACTATCCAAACAACAGGGGAATATTTCTGCTGGAGTACATAGTCTGCAAGTTTTTAAAGCTTACCGGTACCATCACCATAAAAAGAGCGCTACTTGCAATGGTGGGGATAGAGTCCGCCATATCCGCAGTAACAGCATATTTTGTTTACCGGGTAGTCCGTAAAGTGACGGTAAGCACCAGGGCGGCTTATGTGGCGTGGGGGATATATGCTCTTATTTTAGGTCTGTCGGGATGGGTGATCATTCCCTATACCGATATGACGGTCATAGCTTTTCCGGTGCTTATTTACTATCTCTATCTGAAAATGGACGATAGCAGGATGGACTATGTCAGGTGGTTTTTTATTTTCCTTTTGACGGTGATAGGCTTTTTTGTAAAGCCCACTGTGGCAATCATGCTCATTGCCATTTTATTATGCGGTCTGGTCACCTGGCTTCCCATAATGATAAGCCACTTGAAGGGGAAAAACAAAAGGCTGGTCCTGGGAAGGCTTGCAGCGGTGCTTTTTCTGGGGATAGTGACCTCAGTGTGCGTAAGCTGTGTATTTTCCATTGCCGTAGAAGCTACGGGACTTACTATAGACAGGCAAAAGGATACGGGTCCTTTGCACATGCTTATGATGGGTCTAAATGACTCAAATGACGGAGCTATGACCTGGGAGGATATTGCCTATTCCCAAAGCTTTGAAACCAAAGAGGCGCGTACGAAAGGACAGCTTCAGCGGATAGAGGGGATAATGAAAGCCTACGATCCGGGATCATTTTTGTCCCACCTTTCCAGAAAGGCTCTGGTGGTTTTTAATGACGGTACCTTTGCCTGGGGAGAAGAGGGAGGCTTTTTTGACCAGAGGCTCACTTATGGCAGCTTTGATGAGGGCCTAAGGGAGATAACCTATAATGAGGGCAGATACTACAGCCTGTTTTCCTCATTTTTCCAGATGCTTTGGTACATGGTGCTTACAATGCTTCTGTTTGTAACGGCAATACCCCATGATGAGCGGCATATGATACCGGTGGTATCGGTGCTGGGGATAATCATTTTTAATATGCTTTTTGAGGCAAGAGCCAGATATCTGATAGTTTACGCACCTATGATCATAATAGTTGCGGTTTTGGGATTGGAGGCAATGTGGAAAAAGAAAAGGGACGGCTGGACTACTTTGACATAGCCAAGGGAATATGCTTTATAGCAGTGGTGTGGGGACACTTTATGAGTACCTATGGCACCGTTTTTTGCTATACCTTTAATCTGCCGGCATTCTTTGTGATAAGCGGATATTTTCTGAACAAAAAAAAGTCTGTGGGAGAATATGCCGCTGTTAAGGTGCAGCAGCTTCTGCTTCCCTATGTTTACACAGGATGCGTGATGATCCTACTTAGTCTTGTACTTAAAATGGATGTGGCTGAGTGGATAGGGAGAGTTATATACGGGGCGGGACTTAAGCCCCAGCAGCCTTTTATGAATGTGGGCTTTGTGGGTCCCATCTGGTTTTTTCTGGCATTGTACTTTGCCCTTATCATAGCCAGGGTCGGCATATCAAGTATCTGGGGATCCGTGGTCATAGTAGCCTGCGTAATGGTGGGATATTTTTCCTCCCAGCTCATATGGCTGCCCTTTGGGATCCAGGCAGGTATGGTGCTTAGCGGCTATGTATATGTGGGATATCTGGCAAAATGTCTGGTAAAAAACCTAAGACCACTGATATCTGATGAATGGATATGGCAGATAACCGGCATTATCACCGGGGTATTTGTGCTCATCTGGTTCTGGTATTACTCCGGGGAGATATCCTGCGTGCTCTTTTGCATAAACGAGTATCCCAGAGGCATGGTGGATTACTTCGGACCTTTTTCTGCCATCTTTTCCGTGATCCTGTTATGCGCCTTTTTTATAAAATACATCCCGCTTATAAGCAGGGGACTTAAGTGGATAGGGCAAAACACCCTTACCATGCTTTGCATACATTCTGTGGATACCATGTTTTTCGACTGGAGCTTTTTGCCCAAAAT
>CAMOZG010000135.1 GCA_946630825.1 uncultured Lachnospiraceae bacterium | reverse complement strand
ACGCTACCAAATCCGGAAAGCTGGCAAAGAATACCTGGGTAACTGTGGGAGACACAGACTACTACTGCGGTTCAAAGGGAAAGATAGCCAAATCCAAAAAGCATCCCATCAACAACGTGTGATATATGAAAAGGAATAAAAACAAGATCGCAAAAATCATATACAGGTGGCTTATCCTCCTGCTTTTCATCTCCTTTGCCCTGGCAGCGGTGGTGGGGATCAATGTCCAAAACTACTTCTGGCACCGGCAGACCTTTACCCTGCTTCAGGAATACATTGACGACTTTGAACGGGAGACGGATTTTGACGCCTATATTAAGGACTATTACGGCGCCCTGTTTAACGACGAGGTAAATGAAATAGGGCTGTCCACCTATCAGGACAACGAAAGGCTACAGAGGATCTTAGAGGCAAATGACGGCTGGTTTTCCGAGATCAGTCTGGTGGATGACAGGGGCATAGTCATTAATTCCACCAACCCAGACATGATAGATTTTGATCTAAGAGACAGCGAGTACACGGCGGAGTATCTGACCCTTCTGGAAAAGGAAGAATATTTCGCAAAGGATTTTTATCCCAATCCCTTTGAAAAATATCCGGGGCTTAAAATGGCTTATGCTGCCCATTCTTTTTTTGATCACAGCTACATTATTCTCATGGGCTTTGACGAGGAGGCATACCGTGCCAATCTGGAGGATGCCTTTAACAACCATATGAAAAATGTGCGGATAGGTCTGAGCGGCTATCTTATTTCCTGCTATCCCGATAAGAGCTTTATCGCCAGATCGGAGATCTTGGAGACAGAGGATGAAAGTTTTTCTGCAGAAAACGTGCTGCCCACGGAGGTGGGGGAGACCCGGGAGACCATAACCGGACTCTACGGAAAAAATTCCTACGTTCTGGCAAAAAGAAACCGGGACTACTATCTGATAGCTGCCTATCCCGTGGCTGAGGCGGATCGGCTCAGAAACAGGGACAATACGGTTTATGTCAGCCTGTTTCTCATGGTTTTGGGGATCCTTTTTGTGGTTATGATAATCCTTATGCGGGATCATGTCCTAATGGATGTAAGGGATATTCACACATCCCTTAAAAAGATCACAGAGGGGGATCTGGAAGAAAAGGTAAATGTGGGGAGCTCTCTGGAATTTTACGATCTTTCCCGTGGTATAAACGAGACTGTGGATAACTTAAAGGAGAGGATCAAGATCGCCGGCGAACAGATGGCAAAGGAGATGGAAAATGCCAGGCGCATCCAGGAGTCTGCGGTTCCTAAAAACTTCCCGGAGCATGAGGCTTTTGGCATTTTTGCATCCATGAATACTGCGGAGGCAGTGGGGGGAGATTTTTATGATTTCTTTATGATAGGTGAGGAGAGACTGGCGTTTGTCATGGCGGATGTGGCAGGAAAGGGGATGCCTGCGGCGCTTTACATGATGCGTGCCAAGACTCTAATCAGGACCTTTGCGGAGCAGGGACTTTCCATAGAGGAGGTGGCAGCAGAGACAAATAGAAAGCTGTGCGAGGATGCGTCTGATGCCATGTTTGTTACAGCCTGGCTTGGATTTTTGGATCTGAAAAACGGGCTGATAAGCTATGTCCATGCAGGCCACACCCTGCCGGTTCTTATTGGAGAGGATACCCATTTTGTAAAGCAAAAGATCAACATGGTTTTGGGGGGACTTAAAAAATCAAAATATACGAAACAGCAGATCACCCTTAAGCCCGGTGAGAGCCTGTTTTTGTACACTGATGGTGTTACCGAAGCAAAGGCACCCTCCGGGGATATGTACGGAGAAGAGAGACTTTTAAAATTGATCGACCACAGAGGGGATGAGATCAAATCCTATGAAGGCAATGACAGATGCCGGGCGGCATGCCGGATCATATACGAGGATGTGGAAAACTTTGCCTCCGGTGCGGCGCAATATGACGACATAACCATGATGTGGATCACATACAAGGGGTGCATAGTATGAAAAACAATTTTAAAGATCACAAACTAAGCACCATACTGCGCAGGGGGCTTAATATCATAATGCTCATGGCTTTTGTTGCGGCATCTGTGGTGGGGCTTTGGCTTCAAAACAGCTATCAGCGGCAGCAGGCTTTCTCTGTCACAGGGGATTACATAGCCCACTACATGGACAAGATAGATGTGGAGTTTACCATCAATGACTATGTGGATCAATGGATGAACTACGCCATTGACGGTGAGGATACCCAGCCAAAGGAAAACTATTTTGACAATGACCACCTAAAACGGCTCGTTATCGGAAATCAGGATTATCTTTCTGAACTTAGTGTGGTGGATAAAAACGGTATCGTGGCTTATTCCTCAAACCCTGAGCTTTTGGGCTTTGACATAAGGGACAGCGAGCATACCAGACCTTTTCTTGCACTTTTAGAAGGTGAGGAGGCTTACGCTGATCCACTGTATCCCAGCCCCTACAACGACAGTTTTACCATGGCTTATCTTGGCAGGACCTTCAGGGATAAAAGCGGCTTCATGCTTTTTGGAATAAACGAGGATGCCTACAATACCAGAAATTTAGAGGAGATAGATATTGCCACGGTGGATGTAAAGATCGGCATCACCGGCTTTCTCATTAACTGTGATCTGAATAAAAAAATAACAGCCATAACCGCCACCATGGCAGAGGCGGCGGGAGAGGATTTTGCGGCGACGGAGGTACTGCCGGAGAATGAGGGCGAGATAAAAGAGTCCGTGGCAGAGCTCTATGGGAAAAAATGCTACGTGACAGCCAAGCGTGAACATGATTTTTATGTGATCGCCGCCTATCCCGTGGACGAGGCTGACCAGTTCAAGCTGCAAAACAACATCCTTTTTGTGGTCTTGTACTTTATGATCCTGGCAAGCTTTTTTATCGCATTTTTCCTGCTTCTTAAAAAGCTTGTGATAAAAGAGATAGAAAGCACCCACGTATCCCTGAAAAAAATTACTGATGGGGATCTGGATGAAAAGGTGGATGCCGGGGGCTCGCTGGAATTTGAGGAGCTTTCCCAGGGGATAAATGAGACGGTAGATAAGCTTAAGGATATGATAAAAGCTGAGGAGCAGCGGGTCAGGGATGAACTTGAAAATGCCAGGAATATCCAGATCTCCGCTGTGCCCGGCAACTTTCCTCCCTACCCGGAGGATGAGAGGTTTGGGCTTTTTGCCTCCATGAATACCGCAGAGGCTGTGGGTGGGGATTTCTACGACTTTTTCATGACTGATGAAAATACCCTTGTTATGGTAATGGCGGATGTGTCCGGCAAGGGGATGCCGGCGGCTCTTTATATGATGCGTGCCAAGACCCTTATCAGGACCTATGCCGAGGAGGGACTGCCTGTGGAGGAGGTGGCGGCTCTTGCCAATCAGAAGCTTTGCGAGGATAGATCTGCAGAGATGTTTGTCACCGCCTGGATAGGATTTCTGGATCTGAAAACCGGGGTTATAAGCTATGTCCATGCAGGGCATACCTTCCCTGTGATAGTCTCGCCCAAAGGGGCAGAGTCGGTGGATGCGGTCTTTGTAAAGCAAAAGATAAATATGGTCTTAGGGGGGCTTAAAAAGGCTAAGTATGTGAGACAGGAGATAACCCTAAAGCCGGGAGACAGTATCTTTCTTTATACCGACGGAGTCACCGAGGCAAAGGCTGTATCGGGGGATATGTATGGGGAGGATCGTCTGCTCACACTTATAAAGGAAAAGACAGGCACCATGGGAGCCGGTGACAGAAATGAGTTTTGCCGTGCTGCCTGCGGCATGGTTTATGAGGATGTAAGTGCCTTTTACTCCGGGGCAGAGCAGTATGATGACATCACCATGATGTGGGTGAGGTTATGATTTTCTGTTGCGTTCTGAAGTATAGAATGGTAGTATGATTTCTATTAGAAAAAGGAGAATGTGACTATGGCTGATCTTTTACAGGAGAAGAAAAAAGGTTTATACGATGAATACCGGCTTAAGGGCAAAGAGGCTTACACTGACGAATTCGGTAAGCCTCTTTTTCAGGCTGACCAAATGATCGGTGGTCAAAATGAGGTGGACACCGTAAAGAATTATTATGAACAGCAAGGGGTTACGCTTACAGAAGAGGAGATGGCAGAGCTCTCGGCTTATAATATTCCGGAGCCGCAGTTTCAAATGGTAAGCGAGAAGGAATATTCGGACAAATCCAGTTGTGGAAGAAGAACCTACAGAAATAACTTAAAGAAATACAAAAAGTCGAGAGAAAAATACTGGAATAAGGTAGAAAAAGGGCAGATGGTCTCAAACAGGGACAAATATGCCGAGACCCTTAGAAAAATTGAATTCAGAATAGAAAAAGAAAGTGACCATGGTAGTGTAGATGATGATGAAAAAGCGCAGCTTTTGAACGCAAAAGAAGAATACGAAAAACAGCGTACTGAAACCATGGACAGGTATGTGGAACAGGATATGAATCAGGCCAAAGAAGATAATAAGAGTGTTACAGGCTATGTATGCCGGGATGAACTCTCTGAATTATTGCCATGGCTTGAAACGGAGCAGGAAAAAAAGAAAAGCGAAAATAAAAAAATGATCGCACCTCCGGCACTTTATATGGAATGTGCCAGAAATATAGAAGGGGAGAGAGAGGGAAGTATAGAAAACAACTATACGACAAACCTTGCAGGTTCTCTTTCTCTCGTTATGGAGAAAGACTTAAATAAGCTAAAGTACGGCGCCGGTGTATCGCCCGAAGAGCTCCGGCAAAATTATGCAACTCTCAGAGGTATGTGTGCCCTCAGGAAGTTGCTTTTACAAAGCCGGAATGTAAAGGAAGAAGCACAGGCTTTTGCAGCTTCTTTCGGGGTCAGCTATGGAGCTGCCATGACAAAGTTAGACATCTGTGACGAAATGCTTAAGGACTACGAGTCAAGGATGACCACCGGGAAAAAACTATTAAGTGATGATTTTGATGCCGACGCAGAAGTTTTGAAAAGAAGAGCCATTGAAAAAAAGGCGAGTATCAATATGTTTAAGGACTATCTGTCGCTATTGGAAACCGATGTAAGTAAGGTGTTCAAAGAGGAGGAGTTTTTCGAGGAGAACAAAAGAAAGGGAATATCAAATGAGGATTTTGCGCATGAGTATTCCAAGAATGAGATTTATCTTACTGTAGAGGATTATTTTGCCAATGAAGACTACCTGAAGAAGTTTTTTGGTAAAATAGACGAAATGGATTATGATAAAATAATAGAAGCGCCCCTTAGATTTAGGGACGTAATTGCCGGTATGGAAGATTACCAGCTGCAAAACATAATACTTTTTGTTAAAGACCTTTCCGCGGACGAAAGGATTTCTGCAGAGGATAGGGAAGGGTTAAATAATTGCCTGAAAGATATCACTGAAAAGAAAAAAGATGTATTAAAAGACCATGTAAAAAAAGCCAGGGTAGCCGAGATGACTGACCGTCTCGCGGAAATAAAGGATGATCCGGCTTTTTCTGAGAAAACGCGGACACTGCTTAACAAGCTCTTCGAAAAGCTTGGAGACACATTAACCGGATATTATACCGGTTCGGCCCAGGGTGATGATATAGATGAGGCAACAGAGATATTTGGGGAAAGCTTTGGCGGAGCAGAACAGGTTATATTGGATATAAATGAACATAATTCTCAAATATCGATCGATCTAAAGCACACTAGTGTATCCGTTTCCAAATAAGTCGACTTTATACTTGCCTATTTTCCGCCCTGC
>CAMOZG010000134.1 GCA_946630825.1 uncultured Lachnospiraceae bacterium | reverse complement strand
ATATGGCATAAGTGCAAAATACATGATAAAGTGTGACAGATAAATAAGAGTTAATACAATGGGAGAACAGAAGGATGACCAGATACAGAATGGATATATGCACTTCAATGGATGATAATTATGCTAAGTATGCCTATGTGATGTTGAAATCTCTTTTTGACAATAACCAGGATGCTGAGGTGTATGTTCATATTCTGCAGACGTGCTTGTCTCAGAAGTCGATTGAAAATTTAAATGATGTATGTATTATATATGGAAATCATCTTGATATAATAACAGTAGATGAAAGCAGAATAGATAAAAGAATAATTACTACAGAAAACTGGGGGATGGAAGCAAGTTACAGGCTTCAGATGATAGAATTATTGCCGGAAAATATAGACCGGGTATTGTACTTGGATGTGGACATGATTATCAATAAGTCTATTGAGGAGTTATATCATACCGAGTTTGGTGAAATGGAATTGGTGGCAGCGGTGGACATGCCTCTCCTTAATGGCAAGGGAGACTTGTTTAAGCAACTTAGGTCAGGTGAATTGCAGCCTTTGTTTGATGACAGAAAATATTTTAATTCCGGCATGATACTTTTTAACCTTAATGGGATGAGAGGGACATACTCTTTGGATAAGTATATTAAACTCGCAAAGGATTTGAATTTTAACATATATGCACCGGATCAGGATCTTCTTAATATGATGCACCAACAAAAGGTGATATTTGTGGATCCATGGAAGTATAATTTTTTTGCTGGTATCGGTATTGATGCAGGATATGATTATGATCGTGTCATGAAAGAAGTAAGTATAATCCATTTTGCCGGGAAGAAACCATGGAAAGGTGGAGATCATATTCATTTTTCTATAGAGAAGATTTGGTGGGATCATGCATTGAATAGTCCATATAGAGACACTTTTTTGGTGGATTACGCATTAGATTCCATTATGGATGAGTCAGTGCGGCAGTACGTTCAGAGCCTGTTGGGCGAGATAGACCAGCTTAAAACTGATTTAAATACAGCGATAGAGAGTTTCCAAAAGTTGTATGCGGCATATCAGCAGTAAATAGTGGGCTTATAGATGCGGATAATGTGGATGAACATTGCAGAAAGTATCACGTTGGAAGTGATCTTTTGTTGAAAATGATATAATCAACATATATGCAATTAAGTATGCTAATGCATCTGTAGATATATTTGTAACTGCGTATGGGTAGTAGAGGTGATGTTTTATGAATATAGTTACTTGTCTGAATGAAAAATACGTACCTTATGCATACGTTCTTCTTAAATCACTTTTCATGCATAATGATGCAGGAAAAATCTGTGTATATCTGGTTATTGATGATATAGAAGAGTCGAAAAAACATATTTTAAAAGGTCTGTGTGAAGAGGAAGGAGCTAAATGTGTATTCATAGATTTGGATCCAAAGAGTATTTCTGAGAAGATATACTCGTCATTTGAGTGGCCGGATGCGATCTATTACAGACTGTCTCTGTGGAATATACTTCCCTTCGATATTGATCGTGCTTTATATTTAGATGGTGACATAATTATCTCCGGGGATATCAGTGAGTTTTATGAACAAAACATTGAAGATGTGGATATGGTGGTTTGCCAGGATATAATGTCTTATACAACATTAAAGGATGAATTTAAAGCAAAACATGGGGAGTCCTTTTACAGTCTTTATGATGAGGGCAAGTATTTTAATTCAGGAGTGATATTGTATAATCTATCGACCAGGAGAAAGGAGGATATGATATCCGTATACTCAAAGGCGGCAAAAGATGAGGGCTTTGATCTGCCGTATCCTGATCAGGATGTCCTGAATCTTGTGCATTATGACAGGGTGAGATATGACGATTTTCACAGGTATAATTTTCCTGCTATGGCATTTGATATCTTAGATGATGGATATCATTATGACAGGGCAAAAGAAGAGATAAGTATTTTGCATTTTATAAACCATAAACCATGGGAGGGTGGCAATCATCTTCCCTACGAGCTGGAGAGGTTTTGGTGGGAAGTTGCTTTTGATACACCCTTTGCGGATGACTTGATGAGAAACTATATTTTAGAGTTTACCATAGGAACAGTGCGAGATGAGGTTAGGGGATTGATAAGAGAAAACACCCAGCTTCGGGCGGATCTAAACGAGGCAATAGGCAGTTTTCAGAAGCTGCTTAAAGCCTATGAGAGTAAATGATAATAGGAAATGCTCTCTTTTGTATAACCGTATGGGGGATAGTCCATTATTAAGGTGGATAGATTGTAAAGAGGAATAAACATGAAAACAAATATATACATAATGACGCATAAACCATTTACACCTCCAAATGAGACTGGCTATATTCCACTTCGAGTAGGAGCTGCCCTTGGAGAGGATGATTTTGGTTTTTTAAGAGATGACGAGGGTGATAACATCTCGACCAAAAACCTAAATTATAATGAGCTTACAGGAGCTTACTGGATGTGGAAGCATGCCGATTGTGACATTATAGGCTTAGTCCACTACCGCAGATATTTTTTTGATGGATCTGGGAAGGTGCTTTCCATCAGGATGGCAGAGGATATACTAAAGGGATATGATGCAATACTTCCCTGCAGTGGGCTTATAGATGCGGACAATGTGGATGAACATTACAGGAAATATCACGTAGGAAGTGATCTGGATCTGGTGAGGGAGGTGATAGGTGAACTGACCCCCGATTATCTGGATGCATTTGATCTGTGTATGGGATGCAGGCTTTTCACACTTGGGAGTATGGTTATCACTAAAAAAGCGATCTTTGATGAGTATTGCAGTTGGTTGTTTCAGATATTTTTTGAAATGGAGAGCAGACTGTCCTTAGATGGACGAGAGGATTACCAGAAGAGGGTATTTGGCTTTATGGGAGAGCGTATGCTTAGAATTTTTTTCCTTCGTCATGGTTACAAAATAAAGGAAGTGTATGCAGACGTGGCCGAGGAGGGATATTATGACAAGTGATTATTTTATGGGCGCCCAGGAGGATATTATTCTTTATTTTCAGGCTATAAGTGAAATGGGGGCAAAAAAAGTCTTAGATGTTGGGATGACTTTAAAGCGATTGGGGGCTTTGGATAGAAATATTGCAAATATCAGGATGACTGAAGGTGTCAGGCTGTCAGGAGTTGATTTAAAACCGGAGTGGCAGGTTGATGTATATAGCTGTATTTATGACAGTATTTTTACAGTAGATGACTTTATTGCTCTTCCTGTTACCAAAAAGAATATGAAAGGATATCAGCTTGCTGTGATGCTTAGGTTGCGGAGCCTTTTTGGGGCAGAAAAATATGATGAAATTTTAAAGAAAGTCTGCCGACTTTCCGCTGCCGTGATAGTGTCAGACAATGGCGCTGAGTCAGAATATTATAGGAACTATGGGAATATCAGTCCCATAGAGGTGGGTGGCAGCAGGTATCTATTGATCAGATAAAGTCATAGTCTATGCCCCCAGCAATGACGCAGCTCCATTATCTCCCATTTCAATTATGTGCATAGTTTCCTTGTCCAGTCTGTTGTAGTACGTGTTTTGATGAAGATCTTTTTTTATACATCCTAAGCGGACCTGGATCAGACCGTCTATGAGCTGTATCAGGATATCGCGGTCGATCTCATCTTTCATTTTATATGCCAGTTTTAATATATTTGAATACAGGGCGATCATACAGTATTCACAGGCATCCTGTAAAGCGGGATACTCCGGCAGGGGACTCATACTTTCATATATTCCCATTAGAGCGCCGATATGGTTCTGATAATATTTTCCAAAATCCATTTCCTTTGATAGTGACGCATTGCTGTCTCTGTATATATACAGCACCTCATCTATACCGACAACATTTCCGGCGGAATTTATGGCACGGATCAGAAAATCCATATCCTCCAATCCGTAGACAGAGCGGAACCTAAGACCTGTGTCTTCGATCATTGATCGTCTAAAAAGTTTTGTTACAGTAAAACCACCGGAGGCAATCAGCTCACTTTTCTTTTGGCTGTCGAGAGTTCCGCACAAGCTGCTTTCAAAATGCAACAGCGCTTTTTTTTGGCTTTCCCGATAAAAAGCACAGTCGGCAATATCTGCCTCATTTTCTAAAACCAGCTTTGCCAGTTTTTCGTACATGGTCACGTCCGCCACATCATCGGCATCTACAAATCCCACATATTCTCCGGTGGCTACTGTAAGCCCCACATTTCTGGCTGCGCCGGGACCCTGGTTATGCTCTTGGCGAAAGACACGGACTTTTTGAGGAAACTGGTTTTTGGCATCCTGTAATATCATATCCGTTCCGTCAGTGGAAGCGTCATCTATCAGGATTATCTCCATATCCTGATAGGTTTGATTCAAAAGATTTCCCAGGCAATCAATTATTGTGGCTTTGGCATTGTATACCGGAACTATTACGCTGATCTTCATCTAACCATCTCCTTGTTATTGACGGTTTTACATCTATTACGAGTCTTAAGTCGGTGTACCGTCAATAATCGTCGACTTACAGTTGCTTCAAGCTACTATTTGGCTCCTTGTTGATGTGGATTATTTTGCTGTCATATTGTAAAATATAGTATGACATAAATTGTAATTATTCAAGGATTTGTTTTATGAAGGTTGTTTTTATCGATTGGAAATGTTTTGATCGCGAGGAGACCAAGGCGGCATTTGAAGCTTTGGGTCATGAGGTAATATCCTATATACATAAAGATTATAATGCAGAGATAAGTGCCGATTTTGATGCTGATTTTAAAAAGACCCTTGAGAGCAGTCGGGCTGATATGGTCTTTTCCTATAATTACTTTCCGGCAGTGGCATTATCCTGTAAGGATATGGAGATTCCATATATATCCTTTTTATATGACAGCCCGTACACTTATATTTTTTCTTATACACTTGCCTTTCCTACCAATCATGTTTTTTTGTTTGATTCATCTCTGGCAGAGTATTTTCAAAATGGAGGTCTTTCCAATGTTCATTACATGATACTTCCCGGAGTGCCATCTAAGATGGACAGGCTTTTAAATCAGCCCTATAATAAGGCTCGTCTGTCCGCGGATGTATCGTTCGTGGGTGCACTATATAATGAGGCTCATAATTTTTTTGACAGAATTGATTTTGCAAAGGCTCCCTATCTGGAGGGGTATATAAGGGGAGTGATGGATGCTCAGAAAAAGATCCTGGGATATAATTTTGTAGAGGAGCTTTTGACACAGGATGTTCTTGATGAGCTGCAGAGGATCTTTCCGGTGGCGAAGGGAGACAGGAGCATAGAGACTGATGGTTACAGATACGCAGATTATTTTATCAATCGAAAGATTACATCCGAGGAGAGGATCGAGTGCCTTAAGGCTATAGGTGATACCTTCGGCAAGGAGAATACTATCAAACTTTTTACTCTTGATAACTCATTTAAACTGCCGGGGATCAAGAATATGGGTATAGCCCAATACGAGGATGAGATGCCCTATGTTTTTCATGACAGCAGGATAAATTTGAATATATCTCTCCGAAGTATAAAGACAGGAATACCCCTTCGCTGTATGGATATAATGGCATGTGGTGGTTTTTTACTATCAAATTTTCAGAGTGATTTTCTTAATCATTTTACACCCGGAGAGGATTTTGACTACTATGAAAGCAAGGAAGATATGCTGTCAAAGATAGACTATTATCTGTCTCATGAAAAAGAACGAGCTGAAATCGCAGAAAACGGACAGCAGAAAGTACGGGAGTATTATTCCATGGAA
>CAMOZG010000133.1 GCA_946630825.1 uncultured Lachnospiraceae bacterium | reverse complement strand
CATACGGAGCGCATGCTAAAGGGCTTCGGTGCTCGACTTGAGTCCGGTGTGTCCTTTAATAATGGAAAAGCTTTATTTTCGGCCACCATCCAGCCGGAGCCAAAACTTATCGGACAAAAGATAGAGATCCCCGGAGACATATCCTCTGCCGCCTATTTTATAGCAGCAGGTCTCATTCATCCAAGGGCAGAGCTTCTTATAAAAAACGTTGGGGTCAATCCCACCCGGGCAGGCATCATAAAGGTGGCAAAGGAAATGGGGGGTGATATACAGCTTCTAAACCGGCGAAATATTTCAGGGGAGGATGTGGCGGATATCCTGGTTCGCTCCTCATCCCTCCACGGCACCACCCTTGGGGGAGATATGATCCCCACCCTGATAGACGAGATCCCCATGATCGCAGTTATGGCGGCATATGCCTCAGGAGAAACTGTAATAAGGGATGCTGCAGAGCTTAAGGTAAAGGAATCCGACCGTATCGCCACCGTAAGCGAAAACCTTTTGGCAATGGGGGCAGATGTAACCCCAACAGAGGATGGCATGATAATAAAGGGAGGCTCTCCTCTAAAGGGCGCCGGGATTAAGACACATATGGATCACCGTATCGCCATGGCTTTTGCCATTGCCTCAGTAAATGCCGATGGGGAGACCACCTTGGATCACCCTGAATGTGTGGATATCTCCTACCCTGCCTTTTATAAGACCATGGATGAGATCAAAGAAAACTAAACTAACAAAGATTTAGCACATAATAATAAAAGCAGAGGATGTAGGTCCTCTGCTTTTTTGTGCTCTTAAAAATCAAATATAGACATCTGCTCCGACTGCTGCATCTCTCCAAGGATCCCCAGCTCATCCATTTTATCCAAAACTGTCTGGGATACCTTGCCCCGCTTTTTTAGATCATCCTTTGAAGAAAAGTGTCTGTCCCGAGCTGCCAGCATCAGCGTCTCCGCAGCGCCGTCTCCCATGGAGCCAATGGTATTAAAGGGAGGCAGAAGCTTTCCATCCACTATCTTAAAATACCTGGCATCCGAATTATACAGATCCATGGGCAAAAACTCAAAGCCTCTGGCGTACATCTCCTGCACCAGCCGAAGATCCCTATACAGATCCTTTTCCGTGGCGGACAGATCCTTGTTTTGCTTTTTAAGATCCGCCTGCATATCATCCAATTCCTGGAGATAGTGTTCACAGGTCATCTGTCCCTGACACATTTTCTCATAGTCAAAAGCTGTGGCACGGATGGAGAAAAATGATGCATAGTATATCAGTGGATAGTATATCTTAAACCATGCCACCCTCCATGCCATCATAACATAGGCTGCCGCATGAGCCTTGGGGAACATATACTTTATCTTTTCACAGGACCACACATACCAGTCCGGCACTCCGTGATCCAGCATATCCTGTTTCCACTGGGGCCACTTTTCCACCCCACCTTTTGCCACCTTTCCCTTTCTCACTGCCTCCATTATATTGAAGCTTTCGGCGGGATCCATGCCCATATTTATAAGATAGGTCATTATATCGTCACGGGTACAGATGGCGGTGGATATGGTGGCTTTTCCCTCTTCTATAAGGGTCTGGGCATTTCCCAGCCACACATCAGTACCGTGGGCAAGTCCGGCTATACGAACCAGGTCTATAAATGCCTGGGGCTTTGCATCCTTAAGCATTCCCATGGCAAAATCCGTTCCAAACTCAGGTATGCCCAAAGTACCCATCTCGCACTTCCACAGATCCTCCGGCTCCACTCCCAGAGCCGAAGTATTTTGGAAAAGGGACATGACCTTTTTATCATCCAAGGGTATGGTGGTGGCATCTATCCTTTCATCCAAGACCTCGCCGCTCATATCCTCCAGGCTCTTTATCATGGTGGGATCCGCGTGTCCCAATATATCCAGCTTTAGCAGGTTTTCATCTATGGAGTGATACTCATAGTGGGTGGTGATGATATCACCGTTTTTTTCCATGTCATTGGCAGGGTGCTGCAGGGGTGTAAAGGAGTAAATATCCTCTCCCATGGGAAGCACCACCACTCCTCCGGGATGCTGCCCCGTGGTGCGGTGGATACCGGTACATCCCGGAACTATCCTGTCGATCTCGCAGTTTCTCTTTGTTATATTTTCCCTTTCAAAATATCTCTTTACAAAGCCAAAGGCCGTCTTATCCTGAACCGTACCCACCGTCCCTGCCTTAAAGGTCTGACCGTTTCCGAATATAACCTCGCAGTACCTGTGAGCCTTGGTCTGGTAGTCCCCGGAGAAATTCAGATCTATATCCGGCTCCTTGTCTCCCTTGAAGCCCAAAAAGGTCTCAAAGGGAATGTCAAAGCCGTCCTTTTTAAGGGGCTTTCCGCAGTTGGGACAGGTGGCGTCCGGCATATCGCAGCCTGCCATACCTGCAAAGGACTTCACCACCTCGGAATCAAAGTCCACATAGTGGCAGTTGGGGCACAGATAGTGGGGAGGCAGGGGGTTCACCTCGGTTATACCTGCCATGGTGGCAGCAAAGGATGAACCTACGGAGCCACGGCTTCCCACCAGATAACCGTCCTCATTGGACTTCCACACCAGCTTCTGGGCTATGATATACATGACCGCATAGCCGTTTGAGATTATGGAATGAAGCTCCCGCTCAAGTCTCTCCTCCACCACCTCGGGAAGCTTTTCCCCATATACATCATGGGCTTTGGTATAGCAGATCCGTCTTAGGGTCTCGTCGGAGTTTTCGATCACGGGAGGTGCCTTGTCCGGTCTGGTGGGCTTTATTATGTCGCACATATCGGCGATCATATTGGAGTTTTCTATAACCACCTCCCTGGCTTTTTCTTCACCCAGATAGGCAAAATCCAAAAGCATCTCGTCAGTAGTCCTGAAATACTCCGGCTCATTCCAGTCGGGATCCTGCATCTTAAGATCAGACTGGATTATCCTTCTGTAAAGCCCATCCTCAGGATCCAAAAAATGCACGTCGGCAGTTGCCACCACCGGCTTTCCCAGCTCCGCTCCCAAGGCTACTATCCTTCTCGTAATATCCCTTAGATCCTCCACGGATTCTATGGCGTATTTTCTGTCTCCCAAAAGATGGGAATTTATGGCATCAGGAGTGATCTCAAAAAAGTCGTAAAACTTTGCGATCCTGATTATCTCCTCATTGCTCTTTCCAAGCTTAATTGCATCATAAAGCTCACCCTCGCTTCCGGCGGAGCCTATGAGAAGTCCCTCTCTCCACTCCGTAAGCAGGGATTTAGGCAGCTTGGGTATACATATTCCTCTTCTGTTTTTGGGACTTAAATAGTTAAGGTGTGCCTCTGATACCATGCGGTACATATTCACACGTCCCAGATCGTTTTTGGCAATAATGGTACAGTTTGAGGGTCTGGCGGCACGGATCCTATCCACATTCATGACTCCGGCGGAGTTTAGATCCATCAGTGTGTCTATACCCTTTTCCTTAAGCATGTCATGGAATTTTAAAAATATCCTGGCGGTAACATCCGCATCATCCACAGCCCTGTGATGGTGTTCATTTACCAGATCCAGTGCCTTTGCCACCGGATCCAGGCCGAATTTTTTAAGCTTCGGCAACAAAAACCTGGCTAAAGGCATGGTGTCCAAATAGGTAAACTTCCAGTCCTCAGAAAGCCTTTCGCAGTTTGCATATATAACGCCGGTATCGAAGTCCGCATTATGAGCCACCAGCACAGCTCCCCGGCAGAAATCGTGGAATTTGGGAAGCAGGGTCTCTATGGTCTCCGCGTCCTTTACCATATTGTCGGTGATAGAAGTAAGCTCCGTGATCTCATAGGGAATGGGAACCTGGGGATTTACAAACTCGGAAAAACGATCCACGATCTTTCCACCGTTTACCCTGACTGCTCCTATCTCGATTATCCGGCATTTTCTCTCATTAAGTCCTGTGGTCTCCAGGTCAAAGACCACAAAGTCATCATCTATTGTCTGCCCCGGCAGAGCATCCGTAACTATCTGCTTGGTGTCATCCACCAGATAGGTCTCTACTCCGTATATGAGCTTTATATTGCTGCCCTTTGGTATGCTGTGGGCTGCTATGGGAAAAGCCTGGGTCACCGCATGGTCGCAGATGCCTATGGCCTTATGCCCCCACTCATCCGCTCTTTTAATGAGGTCTGCCACCTCAACCACTCCGTCCATATCGCTCATCTTGGTATGAGCATGGATCTCCACCCGCTTCTGGGCTGCCGCATCTATGCGCTTGGTCCTGAAGTCGGGGATGGAAACTATACCTCTGATACGACCTACGGAAAGCTCATGGATGAATCTGTCATCCTCCGGCTCCCCCATAAGCTTTATAAACATCCCTTTTTTCAGGGCAGAGGCGATCTCTCCCTCCAACTCTCCATCCAAAAAAAGCTTGCACATGACGGAATCGGTAAAATCCGAGAGTCCGAAGCTGACTATCACCTTTCCGGTCTTGGTGTGCTTAAAGTCAACGGAAAGCACCTGCCCCCGGATGACTACCTCACCTATGCCCTCGAAAATATCCTCAATGGGGATCACCTTGTTGCCGTCAAAATCCCTGCCGTATATCATCATGGGATTGGTGGATCTGGTCAGAGGTCTAATCTCTTTTTTCTCGGAAGCCTCACCTTTGGCGGTCTCTTCCTTTGACTCCTCTTCGGCATGAGCCGCCTCGATATTGTCTATTATCTTGGAGATCGCCTTATTTATCTTGTCATCGGAAGCATCCCTGTACTTTGAGCCCGAGGGGGTTTTGTATGCCACGTCTATGGTGATATCCTGCATAAAACGGATCTTGTAAATGGAATTTATCACAGAGAGGATATCATCTGTTCTGTCCCTCGCCACCCCGGTGTCCTCCAGGGTCAGCTTCATATGATCCTCGTCAAAATCAATATCAGCCTTTTTTATTATGGTAAAAAGCACATTGCTCTTTTTATGGACTTCATCCAAAAAGCTGTCATAATAAGCCGAAAAAGCAGAGGCAGGGGTGTAGATATCGGAAAGGATGAAGCTTTCCACTATCTCAAGCTTCTTTCCCTCCCTGTCAAAATACTGCTTCTGCAGTACCTTTTCCAAGTCCCAGATCCTTTGCTTCGGAACTATCACCGGAAACTCCATGTACACACGGACCTTGTCTCCGGCACGATTTGTAACCACCCTTGAAATGGTGGAATTCTCCACCAGGGTGGTCATACGGTCTTCTATTTTGATATCTGTAAATACATCTAAAAATCTGCTGTCCATGAATCCAGTTCTTCTTTTAAAGCCGGTAAAAGCTCTGCCTCAGGAAGCTTTTTTATCACCTCACCGTGTTTAAGCAAAAGCCCCTCTTTTTTGCCTCCGCACACTGCCAGATCAGCCTCTTTTGCTTCCCCGGGTCCGTTTACCACACAGCCCATTACTGCCACCTTGATATCCAGATCGTAGTCCTTTACCAGATCCTCCACCTTGTCCGCAAGGCTTATCAGATCTATCTCGGTACGTCCGCAGGTGGGACAGGATACTATCTCTATCCCGGATCTTCTAAGACCCAGCGCCTGTAGGATCTGCCTTGCCACCAGTATCTCCTCTGTGACCGGACCCGTAAGGGAGACCCTGATGGTATCACCTATTCCTGATCCAAGTATCAGTCCCAGCCCCACGGCACTTTTTATGGTGCCCCGCTTTACCGTACCTGCCTCGGTTATACCCACATGAAGGGGATAATCTGACTTTTCAGCAAAAAGCCTGTATGCATCCACACAGAGCATCACATCCGAGGATTTGATGCTTACCA
>CAMOZG010000132.1 GCA_946630825.1 uncultured Lachnospiraceae bacterium | reverse complement strand
CCACTAATGAAATACGAAAGGAGTTTGTTATGTGTTCGATTATGGCATTGGAAAAATACGATATTCCCGAAGAGACTCTTTTGGCGCATCTTCGGATGACCCATTCCAGAGGACCTGATATGGAAAGGATAGAGAGGGTGGGAGATTCACTGCTTTGCTTTGAGAGGCTTTCCATCATGGGACTTGGGGACAGCGGTATGCAGCCTTTTTTCCTGCACGGGAATTCTGTGGTCTGCAATGGTGAACTCTACGGCTTTAGAAAAGAGAGGGCGGAACTGAAAAAAGAGGGTTATTCCTTTCAAAGTGACAGCGACTGCGAGATTATTTTGCCCATGTATGAAAAATATGGCTGCGGGATGTTTTCCCATCTGGATGCGGAGTTTGCCTTGGTGATATATGACGGCAGGAAAAAATCCCTTATCGCTGCCAGGGATCCCATCGGCATCAGACCTCTTTTTTACGGATATGATAAAATTGGAAGCATCATGTTTGCCTCAGAGGCTAAAAATCTGGTTGGCCTTACGGATGAGATCAAACCTTTTCCTCCCGGACATTTTTATGCGGATGGGATGTTTACCTGCTACTGTGATCTGTCCAAAAGGCAAAAGTACGTCACCTCTGATGTTGAGGAGGCTTGCAAAAATATCCACGACAAGCTGGTGGCGGGAGTGGAAAAGAGGCTGGATGCAGATGCGCCCATTGGTTTTTTGCTGTCAGGGGGACTGGACAGTTCGCTGGTTTGTGCCATATCACAGAAGCTGTTAAAAAAGTCCATCCGTACCTTTGCCATAGGAATGAATGAGGATGCCATCGATCTGAAATATGCCAAGGAGACTGCAGACTACATAGGAAGTGAGCACACAGAGGTGATCATAGACAAAAAGACGGTGATAAGCTCCTTAGAGGAGGTGATAGCGGCTCTGGGAACCTTTGACATTACCACTATCCGTGCCAGCATGGGAATGTATCTGTGCTGCAAGGCTATAAGGGAGCAGACGGATGTGAGGGTGCTTTTGACGGGGGAGATTTCGGATGAGATATTCGGATACAAATACACCGACTATGCACCGGATAGTGAGAGCTTTCAGGCAGAGGCCGAAAAACGACTTCGGGAGCTTTATATGTATGATGTGCTTCGGGCAGACCGGTGTATCTCCGTTCATTCCATGGAGGCGAGGGTTCCATTTGGTGATCTGGACTTTGTATCTTATGTCATGGCCATAGATCCCGAGATCAAGATGAACAAATATAACAAAGGAAAGTACCTTTTGAGGCACGCATTTCGGGATGATGACCTGTTGCCTTATGATATACTGTTTCGAGAAAAGGCTGCCTTTTCCGATGCCGTGGGACATTCAATGGTAGATTACATCAAGGAATACGCCGACAGCCTCTACACTGACGAGGAGTTTTTGACCGGCTGCAAGGAGTATTCCCATATACCGCCTTTTACAAAGGAGTCCCTGTTGTATCGACAGCTTTTTGAAAAATACTATCCCGGGCAGGCACAAATGATACAGGCTTTCTGGATGCCCAACAAAGCGTGGGAAAACTGTGACGTGGATGACCCCAGTGCCAGAGTCCTGAAAAACTACGGAGACAGCGGTAAATAAAAGAAATCTCAAAAAATTACGGGGACAGCGGTAAATAGCAGAGTTTTATAATAACTACGGGGACAGCAGGGAAAATCGGAAGCCGGAAACGGAGGGAGAATAATATGTGGCAGGGCAAAAAAAAGCTGATACTAAGCGATGGAAGCGAGTACGTGGGAGTAGGTTTTGGTGCCGACAGAGAGGTGGTGTGTGAGCTTGTTTTCAACACCTCCATGGCAGGCTACCAGGAGATAGTCTCCGATCCCTCCTACACCGATCAGGCCGTGGTGATGACCTATCCCCTCATTGGAAATTATGGGATGACCGACGAGGACAAAACGGAGGCACTTCCTTTGATACGCAGGTTTTATAATCTGGGCTTCAATATCGAAGCCACCGAGGGTACAGGAAGATTTTTAAAAGAAAACGGCATACGCACCAGGATCAGAGGTAGGCTCAGTGACGGAAGTGAAGAGATCCTCGACTCCATTCGTGCAGGCTATGTCAGCTATGTGATAAACACCAGAGCCGTGCTGTCGGGGGTCCACTTTGAGGACGGCGCAGCCATAAGGCAGTGTGCCGTGCAAAACGGCGTCACCACTTTTACATCCCTTGATACGGTGCGGATAGTTCTGGACGTTTTGGAAACCACCGTCCCAGAGATTGCCACGATATAAGTATCCGTAGAATTAAAAAATATTTGACAAAGAAAAGCAAAAGGACTATTATTTGATTTGTCAGATGGCAAGGGCGCCACGAACGAAGATGTTCGTGGCGCCTTTTCTGTTATAAAACTGAAGGGAGGAAATATGATATGACCAATGTACCTGAGATTTTCGGAAGTAAAGTTTTTAATGATGATGTGATGAAACAGAGGCTGCCAAAGGATGTATATAATGCACTTCACAAGACAATAGATGATGGGCAGCACCTGCAGATGGATCTGGCAAATGTGCTGGCAGAGGCCATGAAAAACTGGGCTACGGAAAACGGAGCTACCCATTTTACACACTGGTTCCAGCCCATGACGGGAGTCACGGCGGAAAAGCACGACAGCTTCATTTCCCCCGAGCCCGGGGGACGGGTGATGATGGAGTTTTCCGGTAAAGAGCTGGTAAAGGGAGAGCCTGACGCCTCCAGCTTCCCCTCAGGGGGACTTCGAGCCACCTTTGAGGCCAGAGGCTACACAGCCTGGGATCCCACATCTTATGCTTTTATCAAGGAGGATACCCTGTGCATCCCCACGGCATTTTGTTCCTACAGCGGAGAGGCACTTGACAAAAAGACACCTCTGCTTCGTTCCATGCAGGCTCTTGACAAAGCCGCCATGAGGATCTTAAAGCTTTTTGGGAATACGGATGCAAAGAGAGTTATCACTACAGTGGGACCCGAGCAGGAATACTTCCTCATTGATATGGAGGTGTATAAGAAAAGACCGGATCTGATCTATACGGGACGGACACTTTTCGGTTCCCGTCCTCCAAAGGGACAGGAGCTGGATGATCACTATTTTGGAAAGATCAAACCCAGGGTCAAGGAATTTATGGCTGATCTGGATGAGGAACTGTGGAAGCTTGGCATCTATGCAAAGACGGAACACAATGAGGTGGCACCGGCCCAGCACGAATTGGCTACGGTTTATTCCACCACAAACATTGCCACTGATTCCAACCAGCTTACCATGGAGCTTCTAAAGACGGTGGCAAACCGTCACGGTATGGCCTGCCTACTCCACGAAAAGCCCTTTGCGGGAGTGAACGGCTCCGGCAAGCACAACAACTGGTCCATAGCCACGGATACGGGAGTCAATCTTTTGGAGCCGGGAGCCACCCCTTCCCAGAACGCACAGTTTTTACTGTTTTTGGTGGCGGTGATCAAGGCAGTGGATGAGTACCAGGGACTTTTACGTATGTCGGTGGCATCCGCCGGAAACGATCACAGGCTGGGAGCCAATGAGGCACCTCCCGCCATCATGTCGGTGTTTATCGGAGAGGAGCTTGAGGCTGTGCTTCAGTCCATAGAAGAGGGCACTGATTACCATGACAAGAAAAAGAAGCTTATGTCCATAGGTGCCACGGTTCTTCCCCACATTCCAAAGGACAAGACAGACAGGAACCGCACCTCACCCTTTGCTTTTACCGGAAACAAATTCGAGTTTCGCAGTGTGGGCTCCGAGGATTCCATTGCAGGCTGCAATATTGTACTCAACACCATAGTGGCAGAGGCACTGTCTGAATTTGCCGACAGGCTGGAGAAAGCAGAGGATTTTGATGAGGCACTTTCAACATTGATCCACGACGAGGTGGTGGCTCACAAGAGGATCCTCTTCAATGGAAACGGCTATGGAGATGAGTGGGTGGAGGAAGCAAAGAAAAGAGGACTTTTAAATCTTCGCTCCACCCCCGAGGCATTAGCACAGTTTTCGGATCCAAAGAATATGGAGGTCTTTATCAAAAATGAGGTCTATACCGAGACTGAGATTTTGGCAAGACAGGAGATCCTCTTTGAGAACTATTATAAGACCATCAATATAGAGGCACAGACCTTGGCCATGATGGCTCGTCGTAATATCATGGGTGCTGCACTCAAATATGAGAAGATCCTTGCTGATACGGTGGTGGCAAAAAAGCAGGCTGCCGCAAATGTTTCCACAGCCGTGGAGGAGCAGCAGCTTGGAAAATTGTCGGAGCTTATCGGCGAGCTGTATGTAAGACTGGACAGGCTAAAAGGTGATATGGACAGGGAAGAGGAGATGACAGATGTAGTGGAGCTGGCAAACTATCACCGTACCACCATTGAAGCCGGGATGAACTCGGTCCGTGAGGTGGTGGATGAGCTGGAAACACTTATCCCCCTTGATATCTGGCCCTATCCAACCTATGGTCAGATCCTATATTCAGTTAGATAAAATAAGTCAAAGGCGACTCTTTCAAAAATGAAGGAGTCGCTTTTTTCATAGAAAAAGTGACAGGGGACAGTCCCCTGTCTCCAAATCCGGAAAGTGAGGTAGAGATATGATAACGCAAGAGATTATGGATTATGTGGGAAGTGAAACTTTTGGAGTCTGGTTTTTAGCCGGAGCAGCTCTGGTATTTTGGATGCAGGCAGGCTTTGCCATGTGCGAGGCAGGCTTTACCCGGGCAAAAAATGCGGGCAACATCATCATGAAAAACCTGATGGACTTTTGTATCGGTACGGTGATGTGGTTTATATGCGGCGCATCTTTGATGCTGGGAGAAAACGTACTTAATGGATTTGCCGGAGGTCTTACCTTTGATGTATTCACACAGTACGGGGATTTTGATTATTCTGCTTTTGTTTTCAACCTGGTATTCTGCGCTACTACGGCAACTATCGTATCAGGCTCCATGGCAGAGCGGACAAAGTTTTCGAGCTACTGCATCTATTCAGCGGTCATATCCGCCATCATCTATCCAATAGAGGCACATTGGACCTGGGGCGGTGGATTCTTGGCACAGTGGGGCTTCCACGACTATGCAGGCTCCAACTGCATCCACATGGTAGGTGGTATCTGCGCCCTCATAGGTGCATGGATGCTGGGACCCCGTATCGGTAAGTTTGAAAAGGATAAAAACGGAAGAGTGACAAAGGTAAACGCATTTCCGGGACACAACCTGGTGATCGCAGCTTTGGGAGTGTTTATCCTGTGGCTGGGCTGGTATGGCTTCAACGGTGCGGCAGCAACTGATGTGGCGACTCTGGGCTCTGTATTTTTGACCACTACCGTGGCACCTGCAGTGGCAACAGTGGTATGTATGGGATTTACCTGGATCCGTTACGGCAAGCCCGATGTGTCCATGTGCTTAAATGCTTCTCTGGCAGGCCTTGTGGCCATCACAGCACCCTGTGATGTAACAGACTGTGCAGGAGCAGCAATAATCGGTCTCGTCTCGGGACTTTTGGTGGTATTCGGAGTTTGGTTCAATGACAACGTTACCCATGTGGATGACCCGGTAGGCGCAGTGGCAGTACACATGTTAAACGGTGTGTGGGGGACTCTTTCTGTAGGACTTTTTGCTACCGAGAGCGCACCGGGATTTGCCATAGCCGGTATCGGTGAAGGCATCTTCTATGGCGGCGGAGTTGATCAGCTTATAAAGCAGCTTGGAGGAATGGCGGTAACTGCCCTTTGGACAGTGGTGACCATCACTATCGCATTTTTTGTAATAAAAAATACCGTGGGTCTTCGGGTCAGTGAGGATGAGGAGATCGAGGGGCTGGATGCCACAGAACACGGACTACCTTCGGCATATTCAGGCTTTTCCATTATGGATATGGCAAG
>CAMOZG010000131.1 GCA_946630825.1 uncultured Lachnospiraceae bacterium | reverse complement strand
AAAAGCCCACGAAGGGGAGACATTTTCCTGGCAATGGATTTTTTCCCGTTTTCGTGAAAATGATCGTTGTCCACATTGAGCTCTAAATAACGCTGAAACTCGATTATGTCCTCGGAAGTCATTTGATCTAAAACCTCCAAGCGCATTTTATTGATGTCTGTATCAGCATATGATGGGTTATTGTCCCTGATAAACTCAAAAAAGGTAAGCAGATCATAACAATAAGAAACCAATGTGGATGTCTGGCTGGTGACTTCCTTGGAATAAATATAATCCTTTGCAAAGCTTGGAAGCCGGGACAGCAATTCCCGCAGACGAAGCTTTTGGTTTTTGTTTTTTTCTTTGTAAAACTCTGAATCTTTTCCCATATTAGTGACTCCGTTGTAATTTATTTTGTTATAATACCATATATCCACTCTTTTTGCAACTCTCTATCGGAAAAACAGATATTTATCCGATAGATACAAAGAACTAAATACGCCCTCTCTCCAGTTAGGATCAAGGGCTTTTTATCATAATAACAACCTTATACCAATGAATATCAATATGATCCCGCCCACAATAGTTGAGGCAAAAGCATATCTGATTCCGAAATGACGGCCTATATGTATGCCGGCTGTACAAATTATAAAGGTAACGATCCCGATAATCACTGAGGCTGATATGGCATCTGTGACACTGTATGATACAAATACAAAGCCTACGGATAAAGCGTCAATTGACGTGGCTATTGCCTGGGTAATAAGCTGGTGCTTTGAAATTGTCTGTATGGACTCGATATTCTGATCCTCCCGGCGCTCCCGGATGCCCTCCGCAATCATTTTAATTCCAAGGTATAAAAGCAACACAAAGCCTATCCAGGGAATATATGCCCGAAGCCCTGTAAATACATTTTTTACATAGGTAACAAGAAAATAGCCTATAAGAGGCATCATAAACTGAAAAAAAGCAAAGGCGCCTGCTATACGAAGTCTGCCTGTGACCTTCATATTGGGAAATCTGAGGCCATCTGCCAAGGACACGGAAAAGGCATCCATTGCAAGACCAACACCTATTAATATACTGTTTAAAATAAAGCTCGCCATATACATCAATATATTATCCTAAAGCTACATCCAGGATTAAGTACAAATATCATTGCTGCCCCTAAGCTTGTGCCTATAAAGGGGATCATTATCCCTGTAAAAACATTCATGTATAGCTCCTTAAATCATCCTGCCAACAGACTTTGAACCAGCCTTACGCATCCGGCTGCATCCTCTGAATATCCGTCGGCTCCTATCTCGTCAGCAAAGCTCTGGGTAATACAGGCTCCTCCTATCACGATCTTAGCCTTGCAGTCCCGGTTCTTTGCCTCAGTCACCACTTCCTTCATTTTAAGCATGGTGGTGGTCATAAGGGCTGACAGCCCAATTATTGAAGCCTCGTTTTCAATGGCAGAATCTATGATGACGGAAGCCGGCACATCCTTTCCAAGATCTATCACATTGTATCCGTAGTTTTTAAGCATCAGTACAACCAGATTTTTTCCGATATCGTGGATATCTCCCTCCACCGTTGCCACCACAATGGTCTCTCCTGCTTCCTTTGAATCCCGGACCAGCAGGGGCTCGATCATATCCATGGCTGCCTTCATGGCATTGGCGCCGGAAATAAGCTGGGGAAGGAAAAATCTTTTGGCTTCATATCTTTTGCCCACCTCATTTATGGCAGGGATCAACTCCTGATCTATGAGTTCCCCCGGTATCCTGCCCTCATCCAATGCCTTTTGCACCTTTTCGCATATTCTTGCCGAATCTCCGTTGATGACACACCGGGCAATTTCAGAAAATTCACTGTCGGGATCGTTATTTTTGCCGCTTGCAGAACCGTCGCCACCCGCATTTTTGGGGGCGTCAGGGGAGGCATTTTTCATTGTTCTGCCGTACAGAACATCAGCAGGCGGAACGTTGTTGATATATCTATCAACCGAGCCCTCTTTATTTAAAAGCAGATCGGAAGCAAATGCCGTAAGCTTTAGTATCTCCTGGGAGGGGTTTAATATGGCTGAGGTGAGTCCCCGGGACAGTCCTATGGATAAAAAGGCTGTATTTATAAAGGTCCTCTGGGGAAGTCCAAAGGATATATTGGACAGTCCGCAAATAGTGGGGACCTTAAGGGTCTCGCTGCAATAGGAAGCTGTTTCAAAGCACTTTAATGCCGCATTTTCATCTGCTCCCACTGTTGAGACCAGCACATCAACTATACAGTCATAAATGCCAAGACCGTGCTTTGCAGCTTCATTTAACACCTTTTCTATATTATCATGCTTTTCCTTGTTGTCCTTTGGCAGTCCGGCGGAATTAAGGGGAAGCAAAATAAACATAGCCCCGTATTTTTTGGCTATGGGCAAAAGAGCCTCATATTTTTCCGTCTCTCCTGATATGGAATTGATTAGTGCACGTCCGGGATAAATACGCAGGGCTGCTTCCACCACCTCGGGAAAGCTTGAATCTATGCACAAAGGCAGATCTGTGGTAAACACCAGCTCCTGTACGGCACGTACCATGGTGTCCTTTTCGTCAATGCCGTTCATGCCGAAATTCACATCCAGTACCGCTGCTCCTGCTGATTCCTGGGCTCTGGCATAGTCGCACACCAGATTAAGGGAGCCTTCCTTAAGTTCTGCCTGGAGAGCCTTTTTCCCTGTGGGATTGATCCTCTCTCCTACCATTATAAAGGGTCCGCCAACGGTAAATTCCACAGACTTTCTCTCAGAGGTTATTATCCGCCTTTTCCTGTCAAAGCAGGGGGTTTTTACAACTTCGTCATGGCTGTGGTCAGCCACAAGCCTTTGTATATGCTCCGGTGTGGTACCGCAGCAGCCGCCTATAACGGATACTCCCGCTTCTATCAGCTTTCCGCAGGCATCCGAAAAGTCCTCCGGTGACATAAGATACTGGGTCTGGCCATCTATAAGCTCCGGCAGTCCTGCATTTGGCTTTGCCAGGATCGGCACAGTTGCCACAGAAGCCATGCTCTCCACAAGAGGCAGCATGGCGAGTGGTCCACTGGAACAGTTTAGTCCTACAATATCAGCTCCCATAGACTGTAACGTCACCATTGCCACATCAGGGGGCGTGCCGTAAAGAGTCCTGCCATCATCATTATAGGTAAGACTGATCATAACCGGAATATCAGGATAGGTCTCCTTTAGAGCCAGAAGCGCTGCCCTGCATTCCTGCAGGGACATCATTGTCTCCACCACAAACAGATCCACGCCCTCTTCCATTATGGCACAGATCTGTTCCTTATATACCTGTATCAGCTCTTCAAATTTCAGCTCACCCAAAGGAGCAAGCTGCTCACCTGTCATGGTAAGATCTCCTGCCACATAGACATTGTGATCCACCCCGGCTTCACTTACCGCCTCCTTTGATATCCTTACCATGGTACGGTTAAGCTCGACAAGCCTGTCCTCTAAGCCATATTCCGAAAGCTTTATCCTGTTTGCCGTAAATGTGGGGGCATATATGATCTGTGATCCTGCCCGGATATAACGGCACTGCAGGTCTTTCATAACATCAGGATTTTCGGATATCCAAAGCTCAGGGCATACCCCTGTAGGCATCCCGGCTTTCTGCAGATTGGTGCCAGTGGCTCCGTCTAAAAAAAGCGGATTTTTGGATATCAGTTCATAGAGTTTTGATCTATCCATTATTTAAAATACTCCACTCCTGCTTCAAATATGTGCATATCCTGTGAACCATAGATATTCTTTGCCACATTTTCTCCTATGCGCTCGCTGTGACACATCTTTCCTAAGATCCGTCCATCAGGACTGGTGATACCCTCTATAGCCATGTATGAACCGTTGATATTCCATTCTTCATCCATGGTAGGTGTACCGCTCTCGTTCACATACTGGGTCGCCACCTGACCATTGTCAAAAAGTCTCTTAAGCCATTCGTCAGAGGCTACAAATCTGCCCTCACCATGGGAGGCGGGAATATCATACACACTTCCCAGGGGCGCCTTTTTAAGCCAGGGTGATTTATTGGAAACCACCTTGGTGTGTGCCATTTTTGAAATATGTCTGCCTATGGTATTGTAGGTCAGTGTAGGTGATGAATCCTCCTGGGTGCAGATCTTTCCGTAAGGCACCAGCCCCAGCTTGATAAGAGCCTGGAAGCCGTTGCATATTCCCAGGACCAGACCGTCACGTTCGTTTATAAGCTTCATGACAGCCTCTTTGATCTTTTCGTTTCTGAAAGCATTGGCAAAAAACTTGGCACTGCCCTCCGGCTCGTCACCGGCTGAGAAACCACCGGGGAACATAACTATCTGGGCATCACTTATTCCGTGAACAAAGGCATCCACAGAGTCTCTGATATCAGAGGCGGACTGATTTCTGAACACCTTTGCATTTACGGTGGCGCCTGCCTTTATAAACGCATTAGCACTGTCGTATTCACAGTTTGTACCGGGGAAGACCGGTATAAATACCTCCGGTATGGCAACCTTGTTTTTACAGATGTAAAAGTTTCTTTCCGTATAGACCCTGGTATCAACAGTAGAGGTATCTTCGGTCGATCTTGTGGCAAATACCTTTTCCAAGGGAGCCTTCCACTGATCCATAACATCCTCAATATCGAATTGATACTCGTCATAGATTATCTGCTTCTTGTTGTTGGTGTGGCCGATTATCATAAGATAGTCCAAAAGCCCGGCACCTTCCATGGCATGCTCCACCACCTCGATCTTATCATTGGGGATCTCTGCCAGTATATTTCCAAGGGTAACTGAGAAAAGCTTGTTTTTGGGCAATTCCCCGGAATCAAAGGTGGCACCGATCATATTTCCGAAGCTCATTTTTGCGCATGCCGCCAAAACACCGTAGGCATCCATGGCATAGGCTGATATTATCGCTTTCTTTTTGATGAGATTGTGGATCACATCATAGCATTTCAGCACCTGCTCATAATTAGGAATATCAAAGCTGTCCTTGGATATGGAAAATATAGCCAGATGACTGTCTGTATTCTTAAATTCAGGGGATATGATCTCCTCTGCCTTTCCCGTGTCCACCGCAAAGGAAACCAGGGTGGGAGGTACATCTATCTCATTGAAAGTACCGGACATGGAATCCTTTCCGCCGATTGAAGGAAGACCGTATCTGATCTGGGCTTCATAGGCGCCTAAAAGAGCCGCAAAGGGCTGACTCCACCTGTGGGGATCTTGACTCATGCGTCTGAAATATTCCTGGAAGGTGAAGCGGATCTTTCTGTGATCACCGCCGGAAGCCACTATACGTGCCATGGAATCTGTGATGGCATAAATGGCTCCATGGAAGGGACTCCAGTCGGAAAGATAGGGGTCAAAACCATATGCCATCATGGAAACTGTATCCGTCTTGCCATAGGGTACAGGGATCTTTGCCACCATTGACTGGGTCTCGGTGAGCTGATATTTTCCACCGTAAGGCATGAGTACGGAACCTGCTCCTATGGATGAGTCAAACATCTCCACCAGTCCCTTTTGGGAGCATACATTCAGATTTGAAATGGTAAGCTCAAATGCCTTTTTGATATCGGAGGTCTTCATGGCATCAGCCACCTCCGGTATGGCGGGCTTGGCAAAAAAGTTTTTATCATGGTCAGGTATATCCACGACAACACCCACCTCCTGGTGAGCGCCGTTTGTATCTAAAAACGCTCTGGAGATATTTACAATATCTTTGCCCTGCCATAACAGTATAAGCCTGGGCTCCCGGGTCACCACAGCCACCTCTGTAGCCTCTAAGTTTTCCTCGGCAGCGTAATTCAAAAAGGTCTGTACGTCCTCCGGAGCTACCACCACTGCCATCCTCTCCTGGGATTCGGATATGGCAAGTTCTGTGCCGTTTAGACCGGCATATTTTTTGGGCACCTTGTCCAGATCCACGATAAGACCGTCAGCCAGCTCTCCAATGGCAACAGACACTCCGCCTGCTCCAAAGTCATTACA
>CAMOZG010000130.1 GCA_946630825.1 uncultured Lachnospiraceae bacterium | reverse complement strand
AGCCAGGGGATCACCGAGGACATCCAGAAAGGATTTATAAAGTTTATCAGGTTAAAGGTGTAAGCTCCCAGACCCTCTCCCCCGGAGTCCACATCACCGTAAAACAGACCAAAACAGTATGCCACCACAAGGGTCACTGCCGCCGCTGACCCCATTGTTTTTAAAGCACAGATTAAAAATTCCCGGATATCCTTTTTTTCATATCCGTACTGAATTATGTCACAGACCATTATTCCCCACACCATTGGCAGAAAATACGCCTCTGTCAAAAGTGCCATTACCGACATGAGACTCCAGGCTGCTGCCCTTTTAAAAGGATAAGTGCGCCCCGGCGGTATCGCCAGCCACAGATACAGACATGCCACCACTATCCACTGAGCCGACAGGGCAGTATGATAAAACATCCTGTGTAAAAAGACAAAGGCTGTCCCAAAAAACAGAGCACATATGACTGAATATGCGCATTTTTCCGTAAATCTGTAAATAAAAGCCGAGGCAAAGCCCCCCAGTAAAAAGGCGCATATCAAGCCAAATATTCCGAAATACTGAAAGGTTTCCGGCAATATGGGCGATAACACCTTGAATATAAATGCAAACAGTGGTATGGAATCCGTATATATCACCGAGATATGGTCCGGGTACAAAAGTCCCTCCGTCAAGCCTATGGGAAATCTCCATCCGCTGTTACGGTATGCCACCCAGCCCTGATAGTGCTGCATATTGTCCACACCATCCCTTGAGCATAAGAGCCAGTCGTCATAGGTGGGTATTAAAACCCGGTAACCAAATATACATAAAAAAGCACATGCCGACAAGAGCCCTCCCAGTATAAAGGCTCTGCCCTCCCATCTCTTTTTACTCATTTGGCACCTCCCTTAATTCATCATATCCTGACAAATCCAGGTCGGTGCCTATATATATATTCCCGTATTCGTACACATTGAGCCGGAACTTTTTGGACTGTTCCTCCATTATCTCCCGGTTTATAAACACGTAGAGCACCTCGGGGAATTTTTCCCCCTGTATTCTTTTTTCAAGATTCTCGTCACTGTACCGGTCTGCACTTGCCGTGGTATCCCTGCTGCAATATGCTGCATTTAATACCATGTCATTTTCCAGAGCGTATTCCTCGAAGACCACAGACCAGTAAGGCCGCATACGTATGGCAGCCGTGGGGTTTACAAAAATGATCTCATCACACTGCTGCCCCAGATAGGAAAAAGCCTCCGATTCCATAAGCTCGTTTACGTGCTCATCCTTTGATGCTGCTGCCCCATAGACCTCATGCTTATAAATCAGGGAGGGGCTTATATCCAAAAGCTGTATTGCAGTGCAGGCAATAAGAAGAGCTCCTAAAATTCTGTTTTTCGATCTGCACACATATAAAAGTGTCAGGGTGATGATGCCATAGTATACCACCCAGATAAACCGTCCGGTGGTGCGGAATACGGAAAGCAGGGAGTATATGGACTTGGGCCAGGGTATGGTATATAAGACCCGGCTGCCAAAGGTCCCCACAGGTCCCATTGCCAAAAACAAAAACACCAGTCCGGTTATGACAATGGAGACCATAAGCTTTGTATTCTTTTTGTTTCTAATGGTACAAAAAAGTGCCGCCACCGTAAGTATTATCATCCCCAGTCCCAGATATGAAAAGCCCTCGCTCTGCCAGGGGGAATAGACCTTAAGTCCATTAAAAAACAAAGAGTAGCTTTGTGCCCCGGAAAAATCATACAGGGGCATATCCTTAAGATGGGTCAAAATGTCATTTCCGGGATTTATAAGACCGTTTAAGTTAAAAGAGACCCTTTCCATATTTTCCGCAGAGGAGCTGACAGAGCCTTCAAACATCCCTAAGAAAAAACCTGCGGCTATGGCGCTTACCCCGGATATCATCACAGAAGCCATATCCAAAAGGGCTTCCTTTTTTTCACCTGACAGGATATCATAAAGTATTCCCATACAGTATATTCCCAGCACCATGGGGATATAATAAGCATTTATAAGGGTTGCCAAAAGAACCAGGATTAGAAGCCCTATGCGGCATTTTTTCCTCCCTGCCTCTTTTCTGTAAATCAGCAGAAGCATGGCTGCCAGGATCAAAAAATGAGCTGAAAGGGCTGTGTGATAAAATACCCTTTTGGTAAGCACCGGAGAAGTCACCATAATAAGTGAGCTGCAGATAATATACAGATACCGCCAGCTTTTTTGAGTGTTATCTGCACTATCATTACCGCTATCCACTATCAAAGCGCCAAAGCCGCCCATCAGTATATAGGTCAAAAGCTCAAATATCCCCATGTACTGAAAATCCCGGGGAAGAAGGGGGGATAATATCTTAAATATAACTGCAAAGAGAGGGATACTGTCCGTATAGACTATGGACAGGGGCTCCGGGGAAAGTCCCCAAAAAAGACCTGCCGGAAAAAGCCAGGGGGATCTTCTGTACATCTCCCATCCCAGCTCATGCTGGGTCAGATCAGCCAGTCCCTCCAGATCCACGGAGTGATGAAGCCAGCTTACATTTACAGGCACTATCACCGAAAAACCGTATATGAGAAAAAAGACCACCGCGCCCACGGTGGCCCCGCAGATAAAAGCTCCTTTTCTTTTAGGGGTAATGCTTGTATTCATGTGTTACCTGCTGTAGTGCCATATGCAGTGCAGGGCTCTTAAACCATCACTGAATCCGATCTTTTTGCCCTCTGCATTGCTTCTGGGATAGTATGATATGGGAACCTCTACTATTTTGATACCCCGCTTCACTATCTTTGCCGTTATCTCCGGCTCGAAGCCAAACCTCTTTTCCTCAATTTCAAAGGACTGGATTATATCGCGTCTGAATGCCTTATAACAGGTCTCCATATCAGTAAGCTTCTGATGTGTCATTAGGTTGGATAAAAATGTGAGACCCTTGTTGGCAAGTCGGTTTAAAAAATATCCCTTTGCCCTTTGGTTCATAAACCGGGAGCCGTATACCACCTGTGCCCTGCCTTCAAAAATGGGGTTTACAACCAGTGGATATTCATTGGGATCATATTCCATATCCGCATCCTGGATTATCACCACATCACCTGTGGCTGCCTTAAAGCCCGTTGCCAAAGCTCCGCCCTTTCCGGTGTTTTTCTCATGATATAATACCTTGTCCACCTGGGAAGCTATCTCATTTTTAATAAGCTCTCTGGTGCCGTCTGTGGACACATCATCCACTATGATTATCTCCTTATTGTCTATAGGAGCATTTTTTACCTTTTCAAGTATTATTGGCAGACTCTCCCGCTCATTGTAACAGGGTATGATTATGCTAAGCTTTTTATTCTGCATCTGTTATTCCTCATGTGTTATGACTCAAACGTTTACATTGTACAACAAATCCCTGAATACTTCCACCATCATTTTACCACCTTGACATTCCCTTTTATTTTTTTTACCATTGGACTATGAGTGATTATAAGGAAAAATCAAAAACCCCGGCTGCCTTTTATTATTCCCATCCCGCATGGTCTTTTTTTCTGGGTGTATTAACAGGGCTGGTGTTTTATATCATAATTTATGAGTTTAAAACTCTCATCCCCACAAATGTGGACTGGCTTTTACATTCGGATGACCTGGAGGGCAGTGTGGATCTGACCCAGCATTACCTGGGGTGGGTCTTCTATAGAAACAGTCCCTGGCAGTTTCCCCTTGGACTTACCCGGGGCATTTATTCCTCGGATGTATCCGTGATCTACACCGATTCCATTCCGCTTTTTGCATTTTTATTTAAGCTTCTATCCCCCATTCTGCCTGATAATTTCCAGTATTTCGGGCTCTACGGTCTCATGTGTTACTGTCTCATGGGGGGCTTTGGGGTGCTTCTTATTAGGCGTGTGTGTCAAAACCCCATTTTTCATCTTGTTGGAGCTGTTTTTTTTGTATCGAATCCCATCCTCTTAAATCGGATGTTTTTGCACACTGCCTTGGCAGGGCATTTTCTGATAGTGGCAGGTCTATGCCTCTACTTTTATAATGAAAAGCTTTCCTATAAAAGCAGGGTAATACTGTGGACCACTCTCATATCCTGCGGTACCCTGATCAATGCCTATTTTACACCCATGCTTTTCGGTCTTTTGTTTTTCGCCATTTTTGGTGATATATTGTCAAAAAATGCCGCTTATTCTTTCGCTAAAACCTCTGTTCTTCTGGCATTGCCTGTGGTGATCACTGCACTCCTTTGCTATATTATGGGTATGTTTTACGGAAAGGTTCCCTCAAAAGCCGGAGGGCTTGAAGTATTGTCCTTTAACTTAAACGGGTTTTTTAATCCCTTGACAAAGCTTACGGATTTTCACGATCATATCATGGGATACCGGGATATGAACTATTCCAAATGGCTTCCCGGGCTGCCCTTATCCACTGCCTACCAGAACGAAGGCTTTTCCTATCTTGGGGTGGGGATGTTTGTGCTGATATTATTGGTGATCCTCATAGCCCTATCGAAACCGGTAAATCACGGCAGGGATGTCGTAAGCTTAAGGTCTGTTTTGGATCCTATCCACCGATCATGTCTCATTTTATTTATGCTGATACTTTTGGGCTTGTCCCTTTCACCCGTGGCAACTTTAGGCGAAAATGAACTGTATCACTTGCCTTTACCCACTCTTATCCATGACCTGTGGAGCAGCTTCAGATCCACCGCCAGATTTATCTGGCCAGTGTATTACTGCATTATGGCAATGACCATATCCTATGTGGGCAGACTAATTTCAGACTCTGCCAAACCTCATGGCAGGCACCTTTGGCTTATGATACTTACGGCTGCCTGTGTACTTCAGCTTTTGGATCTTTCCCCCGGTTATTTGGAAAAATGGGAGGCTTTTTTGAGATCCGAGCCCTATGAAAGCAGATTGTCAGATCCTCTTTGGGATGAGCTGGGAAAAAATTCTACCAATATTGTTTTCTACCCTCCCACGGAGTATGGTCTCTATGAGGATGGAAAGACCTCGGTGGAATTTGAGATCTATGCCCAAAAACACCATCTGACCCTAAACAACAGCTATATGAGCAGGAATCTATGCTCACAGGCGGACGAAGCCACCCTCGCCCACTTTGATTCCATGGCAGCAGGCAGCACCTATCCCCGTGAGATCTATGTGTTTTTTGACTGTATTGCCCCTAAGGATCTGCCGGATCCCCACACCTATCACCTGAAGTATTTTAAGCTGAATGGTTATACCGTGGCAGTTTCCACCGACCACCACTTAGCCCAATGATCGGTCACCAACGTTTCTTTCCATGAGAAATACTGTAAGTATCAGTATCTGACTGATCACAAACAGCGTATTTCCGCTATCCACCAGAGTCATCCTGAAATCCCAGTTATAAGCCCAGTCATGTATTTCTGCCCCCATAAGTTTCCCCGGCAGGTTGTAAACCAGTGACACATGATAAAGCCTCTCGTTAAAAAGCAGAGGCACCATGGCTCCTATGGAATTACCCAGTAATAATACCGGCAGGCACCAGCGGCTTTTGCTTTTTAATCCCAAAATTATCCACAGGGGCAAGACCGCAATAAACCAGTAAAATGTAGCAGACACAAAGGCAGCAAGGGCAGCATACAAAATAACCGGATATACCCCATAGTCCCAGGGTCTTACTTTTTTATTCATGCCCCGATACATGCAGATAAAGCAGACTATAAGCACCACTGCCAAAAAGAGCTCCACATTTCCCACCTCTGTAGAAAAAAGAGCCTCCTCCCGGGTCTCTCCAAACAGGATCCTGCTTGCTTCATCAGTGTGAAGCTTAGTGACATAATAACCCCGCCAGAATATCCGGGTGGCTGCCTGATCCAGCAAAAAAGGAATGAAAAATATTATTCCTCGTATTATGATCCCCATGACAGATAATTTTTCCAGCAAAAGTAAGAGCACAGGAACTGCCATCAGTATGGTAAAGGGCTTTATTACAAAGGATATACCAAACATCAGAGCCATGGCAGCATATCTTTTTTT
>CAMOZG010000129.1 GCA_946630825.1 uncultured Lachnospiraceae bacterium | reverse complement strand
TGGTATGTTTATAGGCGAATACAGACATAGCATAGATGAAAAGGGACGCCTTATCGTACCAGCCAAGCTTAGAGAACAGCTTGGCCGCGAGTTTATAGCTACAAAGGGGCTGGACAAATGCCTCTATCTCTATCCCATGGATGAGTGGAAGAATGTGGAGGATCAGCTTAGACAAAAGGTAATGACAGACCCGGATTCCAGACGGATAGTCAGGTTTTTTCTGGCAGGAGCAGTTCCCTGTGAATTAGACAAGCAGGGACGGGTGCTGATACCAAACCAGCTCAGGGAGTTTGCCGGCATAGAAAAGGATGTGGTTTTGGCAGGCATGCTTTCCAGACTTGAACTTTGGGATGAGAGTGCGTGGGCTGAGGCAAACACCGTGGGAGACATGGATGAGATGGCAAGAGCCATGGCAGACATGGGTATAGCGATTTGATGGAATTTGTGCACCGACCGGTGCTTTTGGATGAAGTGATAGATGCCCTTAAGGTAAAGCCGGACGGGATATACGCAGACGGTACCCTGGGAGGGGGAGGTCACAGCGGAGAGATTGCTCTTAGACTTACAGAGGGCGGCAGGCTTTACGGCTTTGACCAGGATGAGGATGCCATCCATGCTGCCGGGGCACATTTTGAGGATATAGGTGTTTCGGATAGAGTTACCCTTATCCATAAGAACTTTTCCAATATGCCGGATGAACTTTCATCCGCAGGAGTCAAAGCAAACGGAATACTTTTAGATCTCGGAGTATCATCCTTTCAACTGGATGAACCCATGCGGGGCTTTTCCTACAGAGTAGAGGATGCACCTCTGGATATGAGGATGGACAAAAGAAGGTCACTTACCGCTGCGGATATTTTAAACACCTATCCGGCAGAGGAACTGACCCGGATATTAAGGGAGTACGGCGAAGAGAAATTCGCCAAAAGAATAGCACAAAGGATTGTGGAGAAGAGAAATGAAAAGACATTTGAAGTAACAAAGGATCTGATGGATGTGATAGAGGCGTCCATCCCCCGGAAAAACAAAAGGACGGGAGGACATCCGGGAAAGAGGACATTCCAGGCGCTAAGGATCGAAGTAAACGGAGAGCTGGATGTAATAAAAGAAAGCTTAGACGGCATGAGGGACTTACTTGTAGAGGGAGGCAGGCTTTGTGTCATCACCTTCCACTCATTGGAGGATCGGATAGTAAAGGATACCTTCAGACGGTGGCAGGATCCATGTATCTGTCCGCCCCATTTTCCGGACTGTGTCTGCGGGGCAAAAAGCTTTGGCAGGGTGATAACCAAAAAGCCGGTGATCCCCGGTGAAGAGGAAATGGCACAAAACCCCAGATCCAAAAGCGCAAAGCTTCGTGTGTTTGAAAGGGGAGCTGGGGGATCAGAACCCCATTCATAAAGTGGTGATAGCGCCCAAGAGGCGATTATCATATAACAGAGGCAAGGAAGTCTCTGGAAAAACAGCAAATGGAGCCCGAGACGGACTCCGAGTAGGGAACACTTCCGGCGCTTCCTGTGGTATTGGTGCTACAGGAGGCGGTGGAAGAAATAGTACCGGATCAAGGTGTGTGTTATGAAAGAAATAAGAACTTATTATTATACGGATGGTTCCGCGGCTCTTTCGCCCGAGATCGAGCTTCCGGACCGGGAAAAACGTCGTCGTGAGCTTTGGGAAGAGGAGAAGCGCAGACAAAAAAAGCAGAAGAGGAAAAATGTCCGTGCCCTGCGTTCCGGCAGGCTTACAGCATTATATGTATGCACCTTTGTGGTGATGTTTGCGGGATTTTTCTCCGGTTATGTGCATTTTGAGACCAGCATATCCAATCACATGAAAAATATTTCCAATTTAGAAGGGGAAATTGCGGACATGAAGGCATACAATGCTGCGGCTCAAAGCAGGATAGATACCAACACGGATATAAACCGAATTAAAAAAATTGCTTTAAAAGATTACAATATGGTCTATGCAAACAGTGGTCAGATAGTGTATTATGATATCGCACCGGAAGATTATATGACGGTAAAGTGAGATCGTAATGCAGTCACGCAGAAAGTATATCAGAAGTAAAAATAATCCACGTATATTAAAGAGAATGGTAAGGCGCCTGGGGATAGTGTTCGCAGGGATTACCGTTCTTTTTGTCGTCCTGATAGGCAGGCTTATGTACATTGAGCATACCAGCGGCAGCAGATATGAAAAGATAGTTTTGTCCCAGCTGGAATACGACAGCTCCACCATACCCTACAAGAGAGGGGATATAGTGGATTCCAAGGGCACGGTGCTTGCCACCTCGGTGGATGTGTACAATGTGATCCTGGATGCCAGGCTTTTAAATGGTGATGAGGACAATCGGGAGTTTACCATAAAAAGCGTTTCCGAAAGCTTTGACGAGATCGAAGAGTCGGATGTTAGAAAGGCTTTGGAGGAGAGACCGGACAGCCAGTATATCGTGCTGGCTAAAAAGGTGCCCTATGAGGAGATGAGCGCTTTTTCCGAAAAGGCTCATGAGACGGTAAAGATCACAGATGATGAGGGCAAGGAGGTCTCCCGGAAGATAACCGGGATATGGTTTGAAAAAGAATACGACAGGGTATATCCCTACGGGAAGCTGGCGGCATCCCTTATCGGATTCGTGTCCTCCGGCAATAACGGCGTCCTTGGACTGGAAAACCAGTATAATGACACCTTAAACGGCATCAACGGCAGATCCTACGGCTATCTGAATACGGACAACGATCTGGAAAAAACTGTGGTGGAGCCGGAAAACGGCAAGACCATTGTCACCACCATAGACACCAATATCCAGAGTATCGTGACAAAGGAGATCCTGAAGTGGAACAAGGAGTTTGCCTCAGATGGCAGCCTGGGATCGAAAAACACAGCCTGCATGGTAATGGATCCCTCCACAGGCAAGATCCTTGCCATGGCAAACTATCCCACCTTTGACCTGGATGATCCCAAGGATCTCTCCAAGATATATTCCCAGGAGCAGCTCGACGAGATGAGCCCTGATGAGGAGCTTGAGGCATTAAACCGCCTCTGGCAGAATTTCTGCGTCACCTCAACCTATGAGCCGGGATCCACGGCAAAGCCCTTTACCATAGCCTGCGGACTGGAGACAGGTACTTTAAACGGGGACGAGGTGTATCTGTGCAACGGCTATGAGGAGATATCCGGTCACACCATTAAATGCGTCAATAAAAACGGTCACGGCATGGAGACCGTAGAAAAGGCTCTCATGGATTCCTGCAATGACGCCCTGATGCAGATGTCCTACTCCATTGGGGGAGACAATTTTGCCAAATACCAGGAGATATTCGGCTTCGGCGAGAAGACCAATATAGACCTGCCGGGGGAAGCCAGGACCGATACCCTGATCTTTAAAAAGGATGATATGACCACCATCAATCTGGCTACCAATTCCTTTGGACAGAATTTCAATACCACCATGGTTCAGTTGGGCAGTGCTTTTGCTTCTCTGGTAAACGGCGGCAAGCTGTACCAGCCCTACGTGGTTGAAAGAGTCCAGGATGATGCTGGAAATGTTATATACAACAGGGAGCCGGTGGTGGAGAAGCTTACTGTTTCAAAGGAGACCAGTGAGCAGATGAAAAAATACCTAAGAGCCGTGGTAAAGGACGGCACAGGTTCCATAGCAGGGGTGAGAGGCTATGATCTTGGAGGCAAGACGGGAACTGCGGAAAAGCAGCCCAGAGCTGAGAAAAACTATCTGGTATCCTTTATCGGATATGCCCCTCAGGATGATCCCAAGGTGCTGATCTATACTATCATAGATACACCCAACACACCGGATCAGCCCCACAGCTCATATGCCCAGACCATTACACACAATATTCTGCTGCAGATACTGCCTTATCTCAATATAGAAACTGTAAAGGAGCCAAAGGACTCCACAGCCAACGCAGACAGGCTTCCTTATGCGCAGTAAGACCGGGAGGAATACGTAACATGAGTATCAGTGCAAATATGATCTTTGTTCTTATATCAGGAGCCGTAAGCTTTGCCATAGTGGCGCTGTTTATGCCCCTGCTTATTAAAAGGCTGAAAAGCCTCCATGCTTCCAATACCGAAAGGGATATCATGGAAAGCCATGTAAAAAAGCAGGGCACTCCCACCATGGGAGGGCTTCTCATATATGTGGCAGTGGTGGTGGCTTCTGTGCCCTTTGCCGGCAGGGATCCCAGGATAGGAGCGGTGCTGCTTTTGTCCGGTGGCTTCGGGCTGGTGGGCTTTTTTGACGATTATCTCAAGGTGGTGAGACGCCAGAGCGACGGACTTATGCCAAAGCAGAAATTTGCCCTGCAGTTTGTATTCACCTGCATTTTTGCCTGGTATCTGATCCATGTGGCAGGAGTTTCACCTGCCATAAAGATCCCCTTTACAGACGGTACATCCTTTAGTCTGGGGTGGTTTAATTTTGTTATTCTGTACTTTGCGGTGCTGGGCACGGTAAACGGAGTAAACTTCACCGACGGGGTGGATGGACTGGTCTCGTCAGTTACCATCATAGTAAGCGCATTCTTTTTGATAGTGGCACGCATGCATCACAGTGACGCAGCAGTGGTGTGTTCGGCAATGATAGGCGCCCTTTTGGGATTTTTGATTTACAATCACCACCCGGCAAAGATATTTATGGGAGATACGGGGTCCCTTTTCTTGGGCGGCTTTGTGGCAGGCATAGCCTATGCCTATCAGATGCCCATATTCATAATCTTTGTGGGGATCATATATCTGACAGAGGTGGTATCGGTGATACTGCAGGTGGCTTCCTTTAAGCTAAGACACGGAAAAAGGATATTTAAAATGGCACCCATCCACCATCATTTTGAACTGTCGGGATGGTCGGAAAAAAAGGTGGTGGCTGTTTTTTCATTAGTCACATTTTTAGGATGCGTTGTGGCTTGGATAGGCATGATGAAGTTTGTGTAAAAGAGGTTTTATTATGGAAAAGTATTTGGTGGCAGGTCTTGGAAAAAGCGGCATAGCTGCGGCAGGGCTTCTTAAGGATATGGAAAAAGAAGTGGTCTTGTATGACGGCAAGGCTGACTTTGATAAGGATGCTTTTTTTACGGAAAATGAAAAGCTCTCCGGTATGGAGATCTGTATAGGAGATGTGCCCTCTGATGTGCTTAAGACAGTAGATGTGGCAGTCTTGAGTCCGGGGATCCCCATAGATTCCCCTATTGCAAATACCTTAAAAGATGCTGGTATAAAGATCACGGGAGAGATAGAACTGGCGTACAGCTTCGGTCACGGGGATGTGATGGCTATTACCGGCACCAACGGCAAGACCACTACCACAAGCCTTTTGGGAGAGCTTATGGCAAGGGAATATCCTGACGTGAGAGTGGTGGGCAACATAGGCATACCTTATACCGGGATGGTGGAGGGTACCACCGACGAGAGCATAATGGTGGCGGAGATTTCCAGCTTCCAGCTTGAGACTGCCGAAAGCTTCCATCCCGTGGTCTCTGCCATACTAAATATCACCCCGGATCATTTGGACCGGCACCACGGCATGGAGGGTTATATTGCGGCAAAGGAGAGTATCGCCAAAAACCAGACCATGGATGACACCTGCGTCCTTAACTACGAGGACGAAGAACTCCGCCGCTTTGGGGAAAGCCTAAAGTGCAATGTGGTATGGTTTTCCTCTGCCAGACCTATTTTAGACGGGTATTACTATGAGGATGGAATGATCTACGGACCGGGAGAGACAGAGATAATCCCTGTGTCGGAGCTTAACATATTAGGTGCCCACAACTATGAAAACGTAATGGCTGCAGTGGCAATGGCAGAAGCCTACGGAGCCGGCCGGGAGAGTGTGATAGAGGGGCTTCGAGCATTTAAGGCGGTGGCTCACAGGATCGAGTTTATCTGCGAGCGACGGGGCATAAGCTTTTACAACGACAGCAAGGGAACCAATCCTGATGCCGCCATCAAGGCGGTCCTTGCCATGAAGGGTCCCACCTGGCTCATTGGCGGAGGATATGACAAGGGTTCTACCTATGATGAGTGGATAGAGTCCTTTGGGGATAAGGTAAAAAAGCTGGTGCTCATAGGCGCCACGGCGGAAAAGATCGCGGATTGCGCCAAGGCCCATGGATTTACGGACTACTGCTTTGCGGATTCCCTAAAGGAAGCCATGGATATCTGCTTTGAGGGAGCAGCACCCGGGGATGCGGTGCTTTTGTCCCCTGCCTGTGCTTCCTGGGATATGTATAAAAACTATGAGATCAGGGGAGATGAGTTTAGGGAACACGCCCTTTCCTATCCACAGTGATTGATAAATGAAGAAGAACAAAAAAAGAAGGAGAGAAAAAAATCAGATCCAGTATTTTGACTACGGCCT
>CAMOZG010000128.1 GCA_946630825.1 uncultured Lachnospiraceae bacterium | reverse complement strand
TTTGGAATTTTACCATGTCACAAAAAAGCCCATATCCGAACACAATGAAAAAATGAGACAATAGGACTCTCCTTATAATTTTTCTTATTTTGTTCTGACGGATATAAGGTCGAGGCTCTATGAGGGCATTGATGCCCGGGTGGATGAGATGTTTTCCCAAGGGCTTTATGATGAGGTGCGGGCTCTTTATGACAGGGGACTTCGCAGGGGAGTTACCTCCATGCAGGGACTTGGCTACAAGGAGATCATTGATGTAATAGAAGGACATTATTCCCTGGAGGAAGCAAAAGAGATAATAAAGCGGGATACCAGGCACTTTGCAAAACGCCAGCTTACCTGGTTTAAAAGGGAAGAAAAGGTGCACTGGATAGACAAGTCAGAATTTGACTATGACGAAAACAAGATTATAAAACACATGGAAAAGCTGGCGGCAGAAGATGGCACCATAGTTTTGGAAGGATGATTTAGAGGCAGGCTTATGAATTTATATTCTGTATATGAAAAAATGGGGATCTCTAAAGAGGTATACGACTTCGGAGAAGATATCCTAAAGGAACTTAGGGAGGATTTTTTACACTATGATGAGATGGCGGAGTACAACCAGCAAAAGGTGATAAGCGCCATGCAAAAAAACAGGGTCTCGGCAGAATGTCTTTTGGGCTCCACGGGATACGGCTATAACGATCTGGGAAGGGATACCTTGGAGGCGGTTTATGCCGATACCTTTAAGGCAGAGGATGCTCTGGTCAGACCCCAGATAACCTGCGGCACCCATGCGCTGGCTTTAGCTTTAATGTCCAATCTGCGGCCGGGGGATGAGCTTTTGTCCCCTGTGGGAGCACCCTATGACACCCTCCATGAGGTGATAGGCATAAGGCCCTCCATGGGCTCACTGGCAGAATACAATATCACCTATGCCCAGGCGGACCTTTTGGAGGACGGAAGCTTTGACTATGATGAAATAAAGAAAAAAATAAATGAGCGCACAAAAATGGTCACCATTCAGCGCTCCAAGGGTTACGCATCACGTCCCAGCTACAGTGTGTCCCAGATAGGAGAGCTTATTGATTTTATAAGAGCTGAAAAGCCTGATGTTATCATTATGGTGGACAACTGCTACGGCGAGTTTGTGGAGGAGACAGAGCCCTTAGAGGTGGGGGCTGATATGATAGTGGGATCCCTCATTAAAAATCCCGGCGGTGGACTGGCTCCCACGGGAGGCTATATAGCCGGTAAAAAAAGCTGTGTTGAAAATGCGGCAAGACGGCTTTCTTCTCCGGGACTGGGAAAGGAAGTGGGGGCATCACTTGGTATCATGCCGGCTTTCTATGAAGGATTTTTCATGGCTCCCACAGTGGTGGCATCTGCCATAAAGACCGCTGCCTTTGCTGCAGCCATATATGAGAAGCTGGGCTATAACTGTATACCCAAAGCAAGGGAGAAGAGAAACGACATCATCCAGGCTATAGAACTAAAATCTCCCGAAGCGCTTGAGGCTTTTTGCCGGGGGATCCAAAAGGGTGCTCCCGTGGATTCCCATGTGACCCCTGTTCCCTGGGATATGCCGGGATATGACGATCAGGTAATTATGGCGGCAGGAGCCTTTGTCCAGGGCTCATCCATTGAGCTTTCGGCAGACGGACCCTTAAGAGAGCCCTACAACGTATATTTTCAGGGAGGACTCACCTGGTATCACGGGAAGCTTGGAATACTCTCATCATTGGAGGAAATGGTCAGATCACATATCTTAAGGTTGTGATAGATATTTTTTTATGATAAAATGTTTTTTGCTGATTTCTAATCGGAGGAGGAATTCATGAGTACAGGATATGGAATAGATATGGGTACCGGCAATCTTAAGATTTTTTCCGATACGGACGGTACCATTATTAACGAGAAAAATACTATCGCTATAGTCAACAAGGATCAGATGTATGCCTATGGGGATGAAGCCTATATGATGTTTGAAAAAGCACCTGAGACCATAGCAGTTTCATTTCCCATTGTAAACGGGGTTATCGCTGATTTTGACAATATGCAGACCATGCTTTTGGAACTTTTGGAAAACAAGCTGAAAGCCCGGATTAAAAGCTCGGATATTGTTATCGCAGTGCCTACGGATATAACCGAGGTGGAAAAGAAGGCATTTTATGATATGTTTGCCAAGACCAAAAACAAGGCAAAGAGCATTCTGCTTTGTGAAAAGCCTTTGGCAGATGCCCTTGGAATGGGGCTTGATGTCACCCTGCCCACAGGTGTGATGGTGGTGGATGTGGGAGCTGATACCACAGAGATATCCGTGATTTCCCTTGGGGGACTGGTTTTATCCACCCTGCTTCCCTACGGCGGCAATAAGCTGGATGAATCCATAGTGACCTATCTTAAGAGGCGCTTTAACCTGCTGATCGGGAAAAAGACCGCCATGTCCCTGAAGGAGGAGATAGGTGGTGCCATGGGCGGCATGGGCAAGTCCATGTCCATAGTGGGCAGAGATGTGGTTTCCGGGCTTCCCATAGAGATGACCATAGATTCAGATGTGGTGTATGACGGCATCAAGGATGATCTGGAAAATATTTCCCAGAATATAAGGATGCTTTTGGAAAAGGTGCCTCCCGAACTGGCAAAGGATATAGTGGCTTCAGGCATATATCTTACAGGGGGCAGCTCACGTATCAGCGGCTTTTCGGAGTTTATCACCAACATGACCAATATCAAGGTCAATGTCAGTGAAAACGGAGAGGAGTCCGTTGCCAGAGGCTTAGGCAGGGTCTTGGGTGACGAGAAGTTCCGCCGCTTTGGTTACAGTATAAGATCCAGGATCTTTAGCTGATCACGGATTAAGGATGGGATATGAATCGCAGAGGCAAGATCAATATACCTTCCAAGGTGCTTTTTTACGTCTTGGTAATTATGTGTGCCATGCTTCTGGCACTTAATTACGTTACCGGATTTTCGGGAGGTATACTTAAAAATATTTCAAACTACATATTTGTTCCCATGCAAAAGGGTATTGATATAGTTGGGGAAAGCATAATGGAGACCGGTGAGTCCGCCAAGACCAAGGAGGAGCTTATAGCTGAAAATGAAGCCCTCACTGCCCAGGTGGAGACCCTTACCACCCAGCTTACCAATATGCAGCTTCAGCAAAAGGAACTGGAGAGACTTACGGAGCTCTTTGAGCTTAAGCAGGACTACAGTGATTATGATGTGACGGGAGCCCGGGTCATAGCCAGGGGCAACAGCAACTGGTTTTCCACCTTTACCATTGACAAAGGCTCCGCTGACGGCATTAAGGTGGATATGAATGTCATTGCAGGAAGCGGACTGGTGGGTATAGTCACCTCCGTGGGTCCCAATTATTCCGTGGTGAGATCCATCATAGACGACAGCTCCAATGTCAGCGGCATGATACTTGATACCTCGGACAACTGTATTATCTCCGGGGATCTGATGCTTATGACCGAAAGCAATATGATAAGTCTGTCGGAGCTTTCGGATGATGATGACGAGGTTGAGATCGGTACTGCCGTGGTGACTTCCAATATCTCCAGCAAATATCTTCCCGGTATCCTTATCGGCTATGTAAGTGACCTTAAGGATGACGCCAATGACCTTACAAAATCAGGAACCATAACCCCTGTTGTGGATTTCATGCATCTGCAGGAGGTTTTGGTCATTATGGAGACAAAGGAAACAGAGTGATGATAGAGTTTCGACCCATAGTTAAAACAATAGTTGCATACGGTTTTATCATATTTGTTTATTTTGTGCTTCAGACTGCACTTTTTCCCAGATTTTCCTTGGCAGGAGTAAGCCCCAATATAATGATAATTTTAGTTTCCACCTTGGGCTTTGCCAAGGGTGCAAATCCCGGTATGACGGTGGGGCTCATCTGCGGACTGCTTTTGGATATCTATGCCTCAGGGTATTTTGGCATGTACGCCATGATAATGGTTATCATAGGCTTTTTAAACGGTGCCTTCAGGCAGGTGTTTTTCGGGGATGACATGAAGCTTCCCCTGCTTTTGATCGGCACCAGTGATCTTTTGTACGGGGGCATGGTTTATATTTTTACCTATATTTCCCGGGGGAGACTGGATTTCCCCTATTACTTTATGAACCTGATGATGCCGGAGGCTGTATATACCATTCTGGTGTCTTTGATCTTGTATTTTCCCATCATTCATTTAGATGAGTGGCTTGCAAAGTCTGAGAAGAGGAACCAGATGGTTGCATGAAGCAATTGTAAGAGGAGAGAAAAAACTTGTCTGACAGATTTGTGGAAATTAAAGGAAAAATGGAGGATAAGCGTCCTGCGATAATGATGGCAGTGATGCTTCTTTTTGGTGTTATTTTAACAGGCAGGCTTTTTTTGCTTCAGATAGTCCGGGGAAACCAGTATCAGAAGAATTACAATCTCAAGGTGGAAAAAACAGAGGTCATAGATGCCACCAGGGGAAATATATATGACAGAAACGGAAAGCTTTTGGCATATAATGAACTGACCTATGCAGTGACCATTGAGGATAACAAGGAATATGACTCCACGGAAGAAAAGAATAAGGATCTTAACGATACCATTTACAATGTGATCATAAACCTTGAAAAAAACGGGGACAATATCGACAGGGATTTCGGCATAACCATGAATTCCGCAGGGGAGTATTCCTTTTTAAACACCGGCACGGCTCAGATGCGGTTTCGGGCGGATGTCTTTGGCTATACGGATATTGAAAACTTAAAGAGCGCCAGAAACAGCAGATACGGTATAGACGAGGCAGAATGTGATGCCAAGACCATCATAGACTTTCTCTGCGGAGAAAAGCGGTATCAGATAAGCGAGGAAAAGTATGGGGCGGAGAACCGGTTTAAGATCTGCACCGTAAGGTATAATCTGAGCCAGAACAGTTATCAGAAGTATATTGCCACCCCCATTGCCTCATCCATAAATGAAAAGTCTCTGGCATATATCATGGAGAATATGCCAAACCTTACGGGAGTGAATGTGGCGGAAAAATCCGTACGCAGATACAATAAAAGTGAGTGCATGGCAAATATAATCGGCTATACCGGAAAGATCTCCACTGACGAGTACAATGAAAGATCTGTAAATGATGAGAGCGTATCCTTAAATGACGTTATCGGAAAAAGCGGTATCGAGCAGTACATGGAGGACACCTTATCAGGCACCAAGGGCTTTGAAACAGTGTATGTGGACAGCGTGGGTAATGTTATATCCGAATCGGAGCATCAGGATCCCGTCTCCGGCGGTCACGTATATCTTTCCATAGACAGTGATCTCCAGAAAAAGGTGTATGAGCTTTTGGAAAGGGAGATCGCAGGTATCTTATATTCCAAGATCCAGAATATCAAGGAGTATAATACCTCCGGCAATTCCTCTGCTTCGGATATAGTTGTGCCCATCTATGACGTGTACTTTGCTTTGATCAATAACAACCTGATAGACATATCCCACATGAAGAGCAAGGAATCCACGGACTTGGAGAAAAAGGTATATTCTGTCATTGAAAACAAATTGGAAAGTGTGAGAAAGCAGCTTATAAGCCAGCTTTCCGCCTCAAATCCAGTACCCTACAATGAACTGAGTCAGGAGTATATGGACTATTCCACCTATGTGGTAAAATCCCTAAGGGCAAATGATATTCTTTTGCCGGATTCCACGGATCCCACTGATGAGATGTATCAGAAGTGGATCAGCGAGACCCTTCCGGTGAAGGATTATCTGTATTACTGTCTGGAAATGAACTGGATAGATATTACAAAATTTACCGGCAAATCCAAATACGTTGATACGGATGAGCTGTATGAGAATCTCCTCACCTATATTGATGAAGAGATCTTAAATGAAAATGAGTTTGAAAAAGAGGTCTATCACTATGCCATCTTAAATGATGAGGTGACAGGCAATGAACTCTGTGCCATTTTGTATGACCAGAAGTTTTTCAAAAAAGACAAGGCGACCCGGGACGGTCTGGCAAATGGCAGTGTGGCAGCCTACGGCTTTTTAAAGGAAATGATTAGGACCTTAAAGCTTACTCCCGGTGATCTGGCTTTGGATCCCTGCTCAGGCTCCTGTGTGGTGATAGATCCGAATACGGGGGAGGTCTTAGCCTGCGTCAGCTATCCGGGATATGACAACAACAAGCTTGCAAACTCGGTGGATTCATCCTATTACAGCTCATTGGTATTTTCCCTGTCCAATCCCATGTACAACCATGCCACCCAGCAGAGGACAGCACCGGGATCCACCTTTAAGCTTTGTTCATCAGTGGCTGGACTTTCCGAGGGAGTCATTGATGTGTCCACCAAGATCAAGGATGAGGGAGTCTTTGAAAAGGTTTCCAACAAGCCCAAGTGCTGGTATTATCCCGCTACCCATGGGGATATCAATGTATCCGAGGCTATCAGGGATTCATGTAACTATTTCTTTTATGAGGTGGGCTACAGGCTGGCAGGAA
>CAMOZG010000127.1 GCA_946630825.1 uncultured Lachnospiraceae bacterium | reverse complement strand
TAGACAATGCCAATCCAAGCATTGCTGTTTTTCTCATGATCTCTTTGATTTTCATCTGATTCTAACCTCCTGTCTTAATATATCCGGCATAAGCCGGGTGTAATTATGCTTACAATACTTAATTCTATTTATCCCACCTAAAAAAAGGGGGAACTGCAAAAGAATTATTTTAAGAACTCCCTGTATCCAGTTTCTTTTAGCTTCTCATCCTTTTCATTCACATCCGCCGCCATTTTTTTGCTATATGCCTTAAGCCTGTCCAAAAGTCCTTCATCAGAGATGGAAAGCATCTTTGCTGCCAGGATGCCGGCGTTTTTCCCTCCGTTTATCGCCACCGTAGCAACCGGTATGCCTCCCGGCATCTGAACTATGGAATAGAGGGAATCCACTCCTCCCAGATCCGAAGTCTTCATGGGGATGCCTATTACCGGCATGGGAAAGATAGCCGCGCACATACCCGGCAAATGGGCTGCCTTTCCTGCTCCGGCGATAATTACCTTATAGCCTGCTGCCTCAGCCTCTGATGCATATTTGAAAAACTTCTCCGGATCCCGGTGTGCTGAAATGATCCTCATCTCATAATCCACTCCCAGCTCCTCAAGTACCTCTGCCGCCTGTGCCATTACGGGCATATCGGAATCACTGCCCATTACTATTCCTACCTTAGCCATTAGAACCTCCTGTTTTTTTAATTGTAAAATCCTTTATTATGCAACCAGCCCCGGTTACGTCAATCTTTCCTTAGAGGAATATTAAGCTCCTCCGTCCCGGGCACCACAAAATGCCCGTCACGGATGATATCCTCTGAGGTGCCGTCTGCCATGTCCACAGTGATATATCCCAGCTCCTCAAAGGGAATGGTGATATCCGTATGACAGTTAAAATACGCCTTTTGGGGATCATCACTTTTTCTTAAAAGGGAGATGGAATTATCCCTTGCCACTATGCGCTTTCCATCAGGATTTTTGGTTATCACATCCTCCTCCCGTGAGTAGCAGGTGTCACCCACCGCAAAATGGGGGCCTGTCTTTTCCGCAATGAGAATGGGGAATTTGTCGGATATACCTAAGTCACGTCCTGCCCGGTAAGCCGTGGTATTTGTACCGATAGCAAATTCGCCGATAGGCAGTGTGGGATGATGGAAGAGGATATTGTCCTCGATAAATCTCTTATTTTCCTCCTCCGTATCAAAATTGGAGCAGATGTAATCCGTGACCATCCCATCCTTAAAGGTAAGCTTTAAATCGTCAAAGGTGTAATTTTCCAGATAGACCTTTGATACATGAAGCACTCCGTCCGTCCCCTCCAAAACAGGAGATGTGAAAACTTCACCCACGGGGATATTCACATCCGCCACGCAGTTTTCAAAGATAGTCTCCTCCTTCGGATCATCAAGATGGTAAAGCTGCACCGTAATATCCGTCTCATTATCCCCGCAGCCGTGGACTCTGACCCTGTAGCCACGATCCAGCACATCTATTATCTTCTGCTGCATATCCCGGTAGCTGACATAATCTAAGTTATTGATCTCCACCACCTTTTCAAAGATCTCCTTAAAATTATCTCCGATACAGGGCAGAGGATAGGATATGATGGTAAAGCTTCTCTCCTCGCCGGGAATGTAGGTATAGGAGATCTCACTGGATCTGGATTTGTCATATACATCCAGATGCATCTGCTTTTCGGAAAGCTTGCAGTTGGCATCATTATTTGCCGGATCAAACTTGGGCTCTCCGAAAACCTCTATCACAGCGGGACCGCCGTATTTTTTGGCACGGTCCGCATGACTTATAAACGCACTTTCCAGACACTCAAGCCTCCGCTCCACATAGGCTTTGTCATAGTAGAGAGCCTTGTCGTCCTTGTGGTCGTATTCAAACTGCTTGTTAAATGAGGTGGTATAGCAGCCCTGCTTTCCCTTTCCCCTTCCCATAAATGACAGGAAAGGATCCCTGATCACGCTGACATCCAGCCCCAGCTCATTGAATCTGCGGATCGCAGAGCGGACTATACGCTCCATACCAATGGGATAGTGAACTCCCACCGTCTCCTTTATTCCTATATCCTTGCCGGTGGATTCAAAGCCCAGCCTGTAGCCTTCGGTGTAGGTAGCAGCCATTGCCTCTATTTCTTCTTCACCCATGGTGTTTAAAAACTCAGCCATGGCAAGCTCATTTTCTCCTACGTGAACTCCGTACCTGTAGAGGTAGGTCACATCCGAAAGGTCGGTATTATTTAAAATATCCGCTACCACTCCATCCACGGGAAGCACCTGTGCGGTAACTGCCAGCTTAGCGAAATCTTCCATGTAGTCATAATAAAAACTGCGGTATGCCTCTAAGGCTCCGCTGTAAGCTGCTTTCGGATCCTCCGGCATATCTGACACATAGCAGCAGTAAACCTGGACAAAAAGCTCACCGAATATGGTAAGCATGGTCTCATTACACTCCGCAGCCCAGATCCTTAAGCCCAAAAGATCCGCAAAAAGGGCGGACAGAAGCTTTCCATCATCCCCTAACTTTGAAACCGCAGTTGCAGGGCATAAAAAGCTGTCATTATAGCGAGCCGGATCCTCTGAAGCGAAGAGTGCATCCTGCCACTTTTCGTACTCCTCTTTGCTTAGGGTTCCCTGAGATTTTACTTTGTCATAATATCTGTAGGCATCCTGTACAAAGGCTGCCACCTCTGAAAAATAAGCCCCAAGCTCACCCTGAAGCTCGCTTTTTTTTGTAATTTCTTCAATCCTCTCACGGATCAATGTAAATCTTTCTTCCATATTTCATCCTGTTCCTATCCAAATAATATCCCTGCAAAGTACAAAAGGATCAAAGTCGTCATTGCAACCGCCGGCATGATCACACCAAGGGCTCTGGTAACCACCTCGTAGTCGCTTTCCCTGGCTGTATGCACACCGTTGAAAAATGTAATGATAGAGATGAGCATTATCATTACTCCCGTCACTCCGGGCAGTTTTCCCAGATCTATCCCCGCTGCCGCCACAAGCATAAGGCTTATTGCGATCAAAAAGCAGATAAGCCCTATCACCGAGGTCCATATGGCTGTCACTGCCACCGGTTTTTTCTTTTCATATGATCTTCTGCGTCTTCTTGCCAAAATATTTTCCTCTCTTAATTTTAGTCGTCTTCGTCGTAATCCCCATATCTGATCTCCGGGTGTAAAATGGCATAGATCAGGTATCCTATGATGCCCCCAATGGTATTAAGGAGCACATCATCCACATCCATTGATCCGGTGCGGGTCATAAACTGGCTGACCTCCACAGCTATGCTGATACACATGCAGATGGGTATAGTAAAATGGGGTCTGAGTCTTTCTCTGGCAAAAAATGATGGCAAAAAATATCCCAGGGGCACAAACAGCACCACATTTCCCAAGAGATTCGCCGCCACCGCACCAATGCCAAGTGAATCAACATGACTTATGTATCTGTATATCTCCCTGAAGGGCATGAGGTTGTAATCACCTGCGGCACCTCCGCCCCTGCCCAGGGACTCAGCCGCAAAAAGCAGATAATATAAGATCACGATATAGGCTATTGCCAAAACTATCTTAAAAAATAATTTCTTTTGCTTCAATTTGCTCCATACTCCCGGTAATAAGCGTCAATACGGCTCTTTTTTTCATCATCAATATAAACGGTTCCATTGTAGGGTCTGTTATACAGACACTCCACCACATCAGCCATGGTAACTATGGCTGCGGTATCCATGGAATAGGTCTCAGCTATCTCCGTCAAAGCTGCCTTTGTGCCGGAACCTCTTTCCATGCGATCCACCGATACCATAAGTCCCAAAATATCCACGTCTCCGCAGCTTTTTATGATGGGATAGGTCTCTTTTATGGAAGTGCCTGCCGTGGTCACATCCTCTATGATAATGACCCGATCCCCGTCACCTATGGGGCCGCCTAAAAGTCCGCCGCCTTCGCCATGATCCTTGACCTCCTTACGATCGGCACAGTATCGCACCTCTATACCATGATCCTCAGACAGCGCCACCACCGTAGCCACTGACAGGGGAATGCCCTTGTATGCGGGACCGAAAAGCACGGAAAAATCAGTGCCGAAGTGATCCACTATGGCTTTGGCATAATACTCCCCCAGCTTTTTAAGCTGACCGCCGCTTCTGTAATACCCGGTATTTATGAAAAAAGGTGTCTGCCTGCCGCTTTTGGTGGTAAAATCTCCAAACCGCAGCACCTCACAATCTATCATAAAATGTATGAATTCTTCCTTATAGGCTTCCATGCAAATAACTCTCCCTTCTGTTAATATTTATCGTGTACCGCCCCAACCATGTCAGATACATTTTTTATATTCATCTCATCCATATAGGCGACAAGTCCTTCGATTATCTCTATGCTCACCTTTGGATTGCTGAAATTGGCACAGCCCACTGCCACCATGGTGGCTCCTGCTAAAATAAGCTCCACCGCATCCTCACAGGTGGCGACACCTCCCATGCCTATAATGGGTATGGACACCGCCTCATAAGCCTCATACACCATCCGTACTGCCACGGGATGAATGGCAGGACCGCTTAGTCCGCCGGTCTTGTTGGCAAGCACAAAGCTTTTTTTCCTTATATCGATCTTCATGCCCGTAATGGTATTAATGAGGGATATGCCGTCTGCTCCCCCTGCCTCTGCACCCCGGGCTATGTCCGATATGCTTGTGACATTTGGAGAAAGCTTCATGATCACCGGTTTTTTCGTGTGAGCCTTTATTGCTTTGGTGATGGACTCAACTCCCTTTGGATCCGTGCCAAAGGTGATGCCCCCTGCCTTTACATTGGGACAGGAGATATTGATCTCCATCATGTCTATGTCTGTGTCATCAAGTCTCTCCACCACCTGCAGGTACTCATCCTCGCTGTGTCCGCAGACATTGACTATGATACCTGTATCCTGCTGCTGCAAAAAGGGCAGATCCCTCTGCAAAAAAACATCTATTCCGGGATTTTGAAGTCCTATGGCATTGAGCATGCCCGATGGGGTCTCCGCCACCCGGGGCACGGGATTTCCTTCCCAGGGCACCGAGGATACTCCCTTGGTGGTCACCGCTCCAAGCCGGGAGAGATCCACAAATTCACTGTATTCCATGCCGCTGCCAAAGGTCCCCGAGGCTACGGTTATGGGGTTTTTGAAGTTTCTGCCGCACATGGTGATATTCAGATCAGCCATTATAATTACCTCCCAAAGCTTCCCACTGTTACAGCGCCACCTCACCTGCCAAAAATACCGGTCCGTCCACGCAGACTCTGGCATTTTTCACCCGGGAGTGATCATCTGTTTTCTGGGTCTTTGTTACACAGCCAAGGCAGGCTCCCACACCGCATGCCATCCTCTCTTCCAATGAGATATAGGCTTTTATATCCCGGGATGAGGCATAGTCCTTGATTCCTCTTAGCATGGGCTTTGGTCCGCAGGCGCAGATCACGCCGCAGTCTGTATTATCTGCGGCTATTGCATCCAAAACCGTACCGTGGACTCCCACGCTTCCGTCATCAGAGGATAAAAGCACCCGGCAGCCTAAGGCATCAAATTCTTCTTTTAAAAAGGTGCTGCTGTCCCGATATCCCAAAACAGCCTTGCATCTGCCTCCCAGACTTTTTGCCAGATAAAGCATGGGTGGGATCCCTATTCCGCCTCCCATGAGAACCACATTTTCGGAATTTTTCAATTCCTCCACCGGGTATCCACGACCTACAGGACCTGTGATCCTTAGCTTTTCTTTTGGCTTATAACCGGAAAGCTCCTTTGTCCCTGTGGCAGCCCCCGTGATCCGGTACACCATCCTAAGACCCTTGTCCGTCACATCACATATGCTGATGGGTCGGGGAAGCATCCGGGAGGGGTCCTTTAGATATACATTGATAAACTGCCCGGGGATCACAGCCTCATCAGGCTCCCATGAGATCCACAGACTCATGATGTCCTCTGTCAGCTTTTCCTGGGAAATGATCTCAACTGTTTTATGTTCCATTATTCACCTCGGCTACACTAATGCATTTTCCCGGATATCCTTAAGCATATCCTCCACTGCTGCCCTGGCGGCATCAGCATAGTTCGCCTCTGAAAACCGGTCTTTGTATTTGTCATTTTTATATGCAGCGATTATACCCCGGGAGGAATTGACTATGGCTCCAAGTCCGTCACTATTGAAAAATGGCTTTAAGTCTGCACCGCTGCCTCCCTGGGCGCCATAGCCGGGAACCAGGATATAGGTATGGGGCATGATCTCTCTTAACCTTTCTCCCATCTTTGGATAGGTGGCACCCACCACCGCTCCTACATTGGTGTAATCACCTTCCATGGTGTCCGCACCCCATTTTTCTACCATCTCTCCAACATATTCATACAAGGGCTTTTTTGTGGATTCAAGTATCTGATCCTGAAATTCTCCGCTGGAGGGATTGGAGGTCTTGACCAGCACAAAGATCCCTTTGTCATGGGTTTTGCACACATCTATAAAGGGCGCTATGCCGTCTGTGCCGAGATAGGGATTGACTGT
>CAMOZG010000126.1 GCA_946630825.1 uncultured Lachnospiraceae bacterium | reverse complement strand
ACAAGCCCGGCTCCAACAAGAATATTGACTTTGCCATCTCAAAGATAGATGCGGTAAATGACTTTTTGCTGCAGGCAACTGATGAGAAGTTTGACTTTGAAGAGGAAGTGGAGAAGCTTTTTGAGATGTTTCCCGTAGAACGTCCGACGCCGCCTCCTGCTGAGGAACCTGCAGAGGAGGATGTATCAGGATTGTTAGCCGACCAGGGATAATTTGCATTATTGGCTCTCACGCTGAGTGGGCGAGGGATGATGGCTTTGTTTTCCGCAGAGTCAGCGGGATGAGGGAGATAGGCAGAGAACTTGGCGAATTGGAGCCGAAGGCGAACAATGAGCCTAGTCGTAGCCATGTCGATGCCCTTAGCGAATCGAAGATGAGCTTAGTAATCGACTTGGAGACTGACCAAGGAAAATAATCCATCATCCCAACGTCCACGGAGTATATACGAAGAAAAAACTGGAGTATGCAAAGATATGGCAAAATTTGTATACAGAATGCAAAACATACTGGAACTCACCGAGAAACTGGAGTCCCAGGAAAAAATAAACTTCGGTATCGCCCAGCAGGCGGTAAACGAAGAGCAGGACAAGCTTAAGGCTCTTTTGGCAAGACGAAGCGAATATGAGCAAAAGCAGAATGAACTTATGCAGGGGCTCATAGACGTTAAAGAGATAGAGCATAATAAGCAGGCAATCACCATCATGAAGGTGAAGATCCGTGACCAGATGCTGGCGTTGCAAAAAGCCCAGAGAAATCTGGAACGTGCCAGAAAGAGATTAGACGAGGTGATGAAGGATCGCAAGACCCACGAGAACCTTCGTGACAAAGCATTTGAGGAATTTAAAAAGGAGCTGGCAATGGAGGAGAGCAAGGCTACAGACGAGCTGGTAAGCTACACCTACCATGACAGTGATGAAGAATAAAGCCGGATACAGGAGCGTATAATGGCAGAGGAACTTACAGAAAAAGAACTGAAAAAAAAGCATAAGGAAGAGCTTAAGGCTGCCAGAGCTGCTGCTAAGGAAAGAGCCAAAAACGGCGAGCTTTCCGAGGATGAAGAGGAGTCCGGCGGCGGGATACTTCTGGCTATCGTGGCGATCTTGATCGTCATAGTATGGCTTGCAATATTTGCGCTTCTTATAAAGATGGATGTGGGAGGCTTTGGCTCCACTGTGCTTTATCCCATCCTTAAGGATGTGCCCTATGTGAATAAGATACTGCCGGAATCCACGGAGTACGCCGAGGAGGATTCTGCCTATCAGTACGATTCCGTGGAGGATGCGGTGGCTGAGATCAAGCGCCTTGAAAAAAAGCTTAAAAAAGCCAAGGCTGCCAAGGGCGACAACGAAGCCTATATAGCGGATCTGGAGGCAAAGGCTGCAGAGCTTGAGGAGTACAAGGCAAAGGAAAAGGAGTTTGAAGCCAAGCGGGAGAAATTCTATGAGGAGGTGGTATTTGGAGACAAGGCTCCTGATATTACCCAGTACAGGGCTTATTATGAAGAGATAGAGCCTGCCAATGCGGAGGTGATATACCGCCAGGTGGTGGAGCAGATACAGGAGGATGAGGACATAGAAAAATATGTCAAGGCATACTCTGACATGAAACCTGCCCAGGCGGCGGCGATCTTTGATACCATGACGGACAATCTGAAGCTTGTGGGGAAAATCCTTTGGAATATGGAGACTGATGCCAGGGGAAAGATCTTGGGAAAGATGGATGCGGAGACGGCAGCTAAGGTCACTGAACTCATGGAACCAAAATAATTAAGTCAACATTTTGGGATAAAGTTTATTGTGACTTTGTCCGATAAATGAGATGTAGGTACATTACAACATAAGAAAGGAGTGTATGTATGACGAGTGCAAACGTGTCTGCCGCTCCGGTGATGCCTGTACAGGTTCAGGGAAAAAGCAAGGGTATGAAGCAGGGAGAAGCCAAGGATTTCATGGCGATCATGAATGCTTCGATCCAGAAGAATTCCGCTTCGGATATTCAAAGCTCCGTAGGAGTTGCGGCTCCCGCCAAAACCGAAAAGCAGGCAGCGGTGGTCGAGACAGAAAAACCTGTAAAGATCGACACCCCGGCGGCGAAGGTTGAGCAGGATACAAAAGCCCCCGACAAGGCGACTGCAGAAGCTTCAGATGTAAAGCCTGATACTTTGGATGGTACACTTACCGAAGAAGAGGTGACCGAGGTCAGTGAGGTGATAGCCACAGCAGTAGCGGAGATCACACAGACCATAGCCGAGGATATGGGAGTGCCGGTAGAAGAGGTTACAGATGCTCTTGAATCCCTTGAGATCACACCTTTAGAGTTGGCTGATCCAAAGAATCTGACAGATCTCATATCAGAGCTTACGGACCAGACCGGAGCTGAACTGATCACAGATCCTGCATTTTCCGAGGTAAAAACAGACTTGGCTTCAATAATGGATGAGCTGGTTTCAAAGCTTCCGGTTGAAAGCACAGAGGAGTTGCCGGGATTTGCCAGGGAGTTTATGCAGATGATACAAAAGAATACAGTGGGTATGGATCTTGGACCTAACGGAGAGGTCGTTCCCACGCCGGAGTTTACGGATGAACTTGCGGCAGATTCTTTAGATATCACAGTTATTCCTGAGAGTGAAAATTTAACAGAGCAGCCTGTGGAAAAGGTGACTACTGTTACGCCTGAACAGGGCAGGGTAGTTGCTGCAGAAAGCAGACCCTACATTGCAGTGGATGAAAAAATGGATGCGGATGAGGCTGAGGCAGTAGAGACCTATAATGATACCGCAGATGAGATGGTTACCACTGCCCGGACCATGGGAAGCGAAAATAGCGGAGATACTGCAAAGAGGGATGGATCCCAGAGTGATCCTTTTTCAAGAAATACCCATGCGGGAGTTGAGGTGGCATCTGCAAACGTGGCAGAAAACACCACTTCAACGGTACAGACCAACACCTTTACCCAGACGGTGACAGAGGCAGTCACCAGATACACCAGTATCGATACCAGGGCTATTATTGAGCAGATAGTGACTCAGGTGCGTACCTCTGTAACAGAAGGTATATCCACCATGGCGCTTGAGCTTCATCCTGCTTCTCTTGGCAAGATGTATGTGCAGGTAACGGAACAGGACGGAACCATAAATGCAAAGCTTTTTGCAGAAAATGAGAATGTAAAAAATGCCCTTGAGACCCAGATGAGCGTACTGAAGGAACAGTGGGAGCAGCAGGGTACAAAGGTAAATGCCGTGGAAATATCCGTGGGCACCAGAGAATTTGAAAGACAGATGGAATCCCAGAATGAGTGGAATGAAAATGGAGGTTCAGGCTCTGAAGGGACAAACGGATCCGGAAATGATAACGCAGAAGGCGGTGCCGGCAGACGGAGCATTAATTTAGGTGATGCCGAGGATGGCATACCTGAGGATATGACCGAGGCAGAGGCATTGGAAGCCAATATGATGCGTGACTACGGCAATACCTTAAGCATGCGGGCATGATCGCAGAAAGGAGCTTATTATGGCTTTAGTACAACAGATCACTGATGGACAGATCTACGGTGACAAATATAATACCGATAAGGATTCTAAGGCTACAGAAAAAAAATCCACTGACGATACCAAGCAGATGTTTTTAAAGCTTCTGGTTACAGAGATGCAGTATCAGGATCCTCTCCAGCCCACAGACAATTCGGAATACGTTAAGGAAATGGCCACCTTCTCCCAGGTTGAGGCGGTCAATGCCATAAAGACCGATATGACATCCATGCAGGCAAACACCCTGGTGGGGCAGTGCGTGACAGTCCTTGACGAAAATGACAAAGAGGTTACCGGTATAGTGGACTATATCACAAAGGATAATCCTCCCATGCTCTCCATAGAAGGAAATCTGTACAGCATTGAGAATATCCAGGCGGTGCAGGAGCCTTCTTACTATGAGGCTACACAGATATCCAAGACCTTTATGGATCTGGTGGATACCATCCCTGACGTAAACTATCTGACCTTAAGCGATCAGTCGGATGTGACCAATGCAGGAAAAATATATGATTCCCTTACCGACTACCAGAAGACCTTTGTTCCTGACAGCTATGTTACCAGACTTAAGAGTCTGACCGAAAAGATCAACCAGATGGTAAAGACCCAGGAGGAGACAGAGAAAAAGAAAGCTGAGGAGGCGGCTGCGGCAGCCCAGAGTACATCACAGCCTGCTTCAACGGAAGCCCAGAGTACAACTGCTTCAACAGAAGCTGCCAAGGATACATCAGCAGACACCACCCAGACCACCGGCACCACAGAGTCAGCACAGACCACCACAGAGACTACCGGGGCGGCTTCGGATACATCTACTTCAGATACAGCTTCAGGCGATACTGCAACACAGGGGTAGCAGTGGGCAAAATTGATTTTACATTTCGGGGTTATCTTAAGGAAGAGATGAACCGATATATCTTACGTAAGAAATTTTAGGAAAGGAGGATAGGCATGAATACCAATGCAATCAGCGGATTTACATCTATAGAGCAGGTAACAAACCAGTACCTGAAGACAAATAAGTCAAAATCCTCTGATCTGGCAGCGACAGGTTCCTTTGCTACATTTTTACAAAAGGAAGTAGACACTCAGGAGGAGCTGTCCGGTGTGAAATTCTCAAAGCATGCAGCCAAGAGGCTGGATGACAGGGATATCACGATCACGGAGGATCAAAAGGATCGTTTGAACTTCGGGGTTCAACTGGCAGATGAAAAGGGGATAAAGGATTCCCTGGTAATGGTTGACTCTCTGGCATTTATAGTGAATGTTCCTTCACAGACAGTGATCACCGCCATGGACGGAGATGGATCGGATGACGGAGTATTTACTAATATAGACGGAGCAGTAATAGCATAAAATTCATTGGATCATCAATGAGCCGGACCTTTTTTGGAGGCTTGTACCACCGACTGACAGAAGTGGTAAGAGTGATGATCCGTAGGAGAAAGTTATCCTGGATGGGATAGCTTGCATGGACAAAGTACAAGCAAAGAAGGAGGTCAGTGACTTATGATGAGATCACTCTTCTCTGGTGTGGCAGGTCTTAAAACACATCAGACAAAAATGGATGTTATCGGTAACAACATTTCTAACGTCAACACAGTAGCATTCAAAGCCAGCGGAGTTAATTTCGCTGATATCATGTATCAGACCACATCCCGTGCTTCAGGAGCCACAGCCACCACCGGTGGTGTAAATGCCAAGCAGATAGGTCTGGGCGTATCCACAGCATCCACCAAGGTAAAGATCACAAACGGCGGTTCGGCTCAGTCCACCGGCGATGCTCTTGATATCCGCCTTTCAGATGCTAACTCCACAAATTTCTTCATAGTAAATAACGGAAATCAGAATCTTTTCACCAGGGATGGTTCTTTCTATATTGACGGTAACGGTAATCTGGCAATGACATCTACAGGTTATCTGGTACAGGGCTGGCAGGTAAATACAGAGACCATGACTATCCAGAAGGATACGGTTTCTCCCCTTCGTGTAATGGATGCCAAAAATCTTACCTCCAATCCCGAGGCTACCACCAATGCATCAGCTTCAGGACTTATTGATAAAAACGACTCCAACGTATCTTCTTCAAACGGTTATGTTATGAGCCTTGGGTTCTATGATAAGCTGGGTTATGCCTACACAGCTAAGTTTTCCGTAAAGGGCTATGATATGGACGATACAGCCAACTATACGAATAAGGATCTGGCTGATACAGACGAAACTGACGGCATGAATACCTATACCGTACAGCTTACAGGAATATATGATGCAGATAATATGGATATCCTGTCAACCTACCTTAATCAGGATAAGGACGTAACTGATGCACAGACAGCATATGATAGTTCTAAGTCTGCAGCTGATCTTAAAAAACTTAATGAAGCCAAGCAGGCTGTTATATCAAAGCTTTGGGGCGTGTACGAATCTGGAACCTCAGGGGAGGATACAACAAAATATTTGGGCGGAAGCGTTGCATCTTCCTATGCTACGATCTCAGGAGTTTCATGGGATGCAGGCGTATTTTCCAAAAAGGGAACCGACGGCTCCACTTATTCGACCAAAGCTTTCCCTACGATCAATGATGATAAAACGATCACTTTCTACAAAGAGGGAGCTGATCCCAGTGTCGAGGCTAATCAAAAAAAATATAAGCTGACTGAGATATTTGCCATCTCCGAGATCCCCGGAGATGAAGCGGAGGTTTCAATCGACAAAAATAAGCTTCGCGTAGTAGAAAAGGATGCCAGCTATTTCCTTAACTTCTCCCATGAGGATGGTACCTTTGGAAATATCGCAGGACAGGTTTTCCAGAATCTCAATGTGGCACAGCTTGGAGATCAGTTTGAAAATATAGCAGTTGATTTTTCATCCGTACTTAACTTTGATAATGGCGGCACCTCCACCATGGGCTTAGATCGTGGTTCCGTGGAAAATGCTTCCGTGGGAGCAGGTAAAAAGCTTGGCGCCATGACAGGTCTTTCCATCCAGCAGAACGGTGAGATCTACGGCTCTTATGACAATGGTAATACAGTCCTTTTGGGACAGATAGCAGTGGC